>DASRSO010000143.1:0-63412 GCA_035656375.1 Cyclobacteriaceae bacterium
GTAAAGTCCCGCCAGTGTTCTCACGGCGGCATCGCTTTGTACTCGTACGAATGTTTCATAATTGTCGACATCGAACGCCGCTTTGAATGTATCGCGCACCTGCCATACCAGGATCACACCGATCTGGATCGGGTTTCCGACCTTATCGTTCACCTTGATCTTCTCGCTGTCGAAGTTCCTTGCGCGAAGCGAGATCTTCTTCTTTGCAAAGAAGGGATTCACCCAGTGAAATCCATTGTCTTTCACCGTGCCTTTGTAGTCGCCGAAGAGCACGAGCACTACCGACGAGTTCGGGTTGAGGAAGAAAAATCCGCCCAAGAGTGGAAGTAGCAGGAAGAGCATTATTCCGCCTATCGCCTGCCGCGATGCCAGTAAAACCAGGCCAACAATTCCCAGGACAAGTAGTATTCCCAGCATGGTGTAGCCGGAAAGGGGTTTGTACGATTTTTCGGTGCTCATATGGATGATATTAAAATGATATTACTTTGAATATACTAACGAAAACAACATCCCCGGGTTGGACTTTGGAAATATTTTTTTGAATGGTCCAGAATGGGTTAATTAGGGCCGCGGAAACCCCCGACATTATTAAACTACGTCGGGCGCGTCATTTTTTATGATCAACTACAACCCAAAAAACTGGGTCTCACTCGTGACCCATGCCTACAGTAAACAGGTAATGCGTACGCTCACCCCGGCTCTCGTCGTGCTGGGCGTTTTCACGGCGGTGTGCTGTTACCTGATGATCACTGTGTTTGAGCTTCATGAGGCCGAGTTCCAGCCGACGATCGCCATGCACTCGCTGCTGGGGATCGTGCTGGGTCTGTTCCTTGTGTTCCGGACCAACTCGGCATACGACCGCTGGTGGGAAGGCAGGAGGCTTTGGGGAGCGCTGGTGAACAGCACGCGGAACATGGCGCTTAAATTTAACGCGTATGTCGGCTCGGATGCGAATGAACGCAAATGGTGGGCGATGATGATCCCGAATTTCGTGATTGCAACCAAGGAAGGGTTGCGCCAGGGAGTGCACATGCAGGAGCTGGAAATGCCCGATGAGGCCATTGCGAAGGAGATCGAGGCAAGTAAACACAGGCCGAATATTATTTCGTCGCTGATGTACCGCAGGTTAAACGATCTCTATAAAAAAGGATCGATCACCGGCGATCAACTGATCAATCTCGACAAAGAGCAAAAAGATCTTATAGACTGCATGGGTGCATGTGAGCGGATCAGGAATACGCCCATCCCGTACTCATATTCTATGTACGTGAAGAAATTTATCTTCATCTATATTGTGACGCTTCCTTTTGCATTCGTTACTTCCACAGGATATATGACGATACCGATCGTGTTGATCATCGCCTATGTGATCCTGAGTGTGGAGCTGATCGCAGAAGAGATCGAGGACCCGTTTGGACGTGATGTAAATGACCTGCCAACGGATGAGCTTTGTATAAAGATCAGGGATAATGTGAGGGAGATACTTCGAATATCGAATAAAGAATGATGAATGTCGAAGTGATGTGATTTGGTCAGACGAAGATCACCCTGTACATGATGTACAGAAAAATTAACAATAACATAAACCCGTACATCAGCAGGTCTCCCTTTATATAGGGTTTATACTCCCGGTATAGCTCTTTAAGTTTCTTGAACATTTTTGCGGCCCACGTAGGGGTCTTGCCTCAATCGATTGTCCTTTAAATGGCAGAATTACCCGACATATATTGCCGGGGCAAGGTAACAAATTGGTTAATCTTACGTGTTCAGTGTCATGCGTCTTTTTTACTCCCTGATCCTCATCCTTTCTACTCACTTCGCCTTTGGGCAAAAATTTACCATCAACGGTTATGTAAAGGACTCCGGCAACGGCGAAGAGCTGATTGGAGTAACCGTATTGGTTGTGGGAACAGGCACTGGAACCGTTACAAATTCATACGGTTTCTACTCCATAACACTGCCACCCGGAAAATACGACATCCAGTATAGCTACGTCGGTTACCGGAACCAGGTGAAATCATTCGACCTTACACAGAACGTTTCTGAAAACATTGAATTGATAAGTGAAGCCACAACGATCGACGAAGTGGTGATCACCGGCGAACGCCTCGACGCGAACGTTACCGACATTCAGATGGGACACACCAAGCTCAACATTGCTCAGATCCGCAAGCTGCCGGCAATGTTTGGGGAGGTCGACATCATAAAGAACGTTCAACTGCAGCCTGGCGTGATCACTGCCGGCGAAGGAACATCAAGCTTCTTCGTACGCGGGGGAAGCGCCGACCAAAACCTCATTTTAATTGACGAAGCTCCGATCTACGATCCATCACACTTGTTTGGATTGTTCTCGGTATTTAATGGCGATGTCGTAAAAGATTCGGAATTGTATCGAGGAGGAATCCCTTCGCGATTCGGCGGAAGGCTGTCGAGTATTCTTGAAGTGCGAACGAAAGACGGGAACAACAAGCAATTTTCCGGGGCAGGTGGTATCGGTTCACTTGCGAGCCGACTGATGCTGGAAGGCCCCATCGTGAAAGACAAAGCTTCATACATTGTGTCGGCCCGGCGTTCATACCAGGAGATCTTCGCACCGCTTACAAACCAGAACGGTCAGAGCAACATCGTGTACTTCTACGATGTAAATGCAAAGGTGAACTGGAAGGTGAAGAACAACAACCGTTTCTTCGCGGCATTTTATTCGGGCCGCGATCAGTTCCGGTTCGACCGCACGTTCGGCTTCGGCTGGGGAAATACAACAGGTACATTCAGGTGGAACCACCTCTTCAGCGACAGGTTGTTCTCAAACACAACCCTGATCGCCAGCAATTTTAACTACAAGCTCGAGCTGCAGGATCCTGTGCAGGGCTTCGCGTGGACATCGAAACTTCAGCAATACAGCCTCAACAACGACCTCAATTATTTCATTAACACCAACAACGAGTTAACGTTCGGGTATCATCTTAGCTATCGCGTGTTCCAGCCTGGCATTATTTCTCCGAACACCGACGGTTCGATATTTATGACCATCTCGCAACCGAAGCAGTATGTGTTCGAGAATAATTTTTATGTCGACAATAAACAAAAGATCGGCAGCAAGGTTACCCTGAGCTACGGTGCTCGTCTCTCGATATTTCAGAACATAGGTCCCGCCGATATCACCACCTACCAGGATCCCCAGGACAACATCCAGATCATAAGGACGGGCACGGAGCACTATGATAAGTTCGAACCGGTGAAGACGTACATAAATCTAGAACCGCGTTTTGCTGCAACGTATCTCATTAACCCGGTGAGCTCAGTAAAAGCTTCGTACAACCGGATGGTGCAGAACACACACCTGATCGCGAGTGGTACCGTGCCGGTGCCATTCAACACATGGAGCCCAAGCGGTTATTATCTGAAACCACAGCTGGCCGATCAGTACGCCATCGGTTACTTCAGGAATTTCAAAGAGAACAAGTATGAAGTGTCGGTCGAGGCATTCTACAAAAACATGCAGCATGTTACCGACTTCGCCGACAACGCACAGTTATTTTTCAATCCCGATCTCTCGGTCGAGTTTCGCCAGGGAAGTTCTTATGCGAAAGGCCTCGAGTTCTCAGGGCAGAAGAAGGAAGGAAAGTTCACGGGCTTCGTAAGCTACACACTGTCGAAAGTAATGCGTAAGGTTCCGGGCGTGAATCTCGGTAATGAGTTCCCCGCCAACCACGATCGCAGGAATGTAGTGAACATGGCGGTAACGTACGACCTGAACGAGCGGTGGCAGTTCGGCTCGATCTTCACATACAGCACAGGCCGGCCCATCACGCTTCCGTCGGGTCGCTATGAATTTGGCACATACAACGTCGACCTGATCAGCGAGCGCAATGGGTACAGGCTGCCGGCGTATCACCGGCTCGACCTTTCGGCGACGTGGAACAAGAAGCCGCGTCATCCCGAGAAACGATGGAGAGGACAATATGTATTCTCAATCTATAACGTGTACAACAGGCATAATCCTTTTACACTGTACACGCGAGTGGCGCAGGATAAAGACGGAAATGTGATCGGCGATGGAACGCAGAAAGAAGCCCGGATGATCTACCTGTTCCCGATCTTCCCTTCATTCACTTACAACTTTAAATTCTGAGGCGATGAGAAACGTGTTGATAATATTATTGATCGGTGTAGTGCTCGCAGGATGTGATGAACCGATCACACTCGACATCAATCAAACGCCATCGCGACTCGTGATCGAGGGGCAGGTGACTGACAGTCCCGGGTTGCAGTATGTTCGCGTTTCCCGCAGCGGAGATTTTTATAAGAACGGAACGACACAGCGCGTAACAAATGCGCAGGTTATCGTTCGCGATGATTCGGGTGAACAGATGACCTTCACACACAATCCCCGTGGGTCAGCAGATTCTGTCGGCTACTATATTCCATCAAAAAATTATGTGGGAGTTGTCGGGCGCACTTACACGCTCTCGGTGTCGGTAGATGGAAATACTTATGGGTCGGTGGATAAGCTGCTGCGCATCACGAAGATCGATTCCATGGGCTATCGTCCGAATGTTTTTCGTGAACGTGAGGCAGAGGACGAATCCGGCGATGGCAAGATCTGGGAGCTCCTGATCTATGCGAAAGAACCGCAAGACACAGAAGATAACTATCTAATTAAGTATTATCGCAACGACTCATTGGTTTACAACAACGAGACGGATGTGTATGTGTTGAATGACTATGGAGTGGGAGAGAACATTGATGGCGTACCCTCGTCGGTGTACTATGCTCCTGGCGACAAGGCCCGGGTTGAAATGTACAGTTTGTCGCGTGACGGATTTCTTTTCTACAGCGACCTGGTAAGCATATTAAATAGCGACGGCGGTATGTTTGGACCGCCGCCTGCCAATCCTCGCAGTAACATTACAGGAGGAGCTATGGGTTTCTTCCAGGTAAGTGCAATGACTTCCAAAGAAGTGACCGTTTCCGGTAACTGATCAATGGTGGTGACCACCGGGACCGTGAACGTGTCCGTGGGAGATCTCTTCGGCTGTTGCTGCCCGAACTTCTGTTACTTCTACGTCGAAGTGTAACTCAACACCTGCGAGCGGATGATTGCCATCGACGGTTATCGAGTCGAGACCGACGTCGGTAACCGTAACGACTTGCCCCTGGTTGGTTTGGAACTGCATTCCTTTTTCTACTTTCTGATTTCCGAAAGCAGCACGTGGTACCTTCTGAACCATGCTGGTGTCTTTTACACCGTATCCTTTTTCAGGTGATATTTTGAGAGTGAATTTATCGCCAGTCTTTTTTCCTTCGAGTCCTTCTTCCATTCCTGCGATCAGATTTCCGGCACCCTGCAGATAAGTCAATGGTTCTCTTCCCGAGCTTGTATCCAGTATGTTGCCATCGCCGTCGCGAAGCGTATAATGTATCGAGGCAACTTTGTCTTTAGTGATCTGCATGTTTTAAAATATTTAGTTTTAACGAAACGCGAAATTACGAAACAATCCCAGCTTCAGAGAGCATCTTTTTGAATAATGAAAGGTCGCGTTTCATGGCCTTCATCAATTCTTCTTTGCTGATTGTTATTTGTTTTGCCCCGTTTTCAGCGCCTCCGAGGGGATATTCGAAGTGCATTGAGAATGGGCCGGCGAGGTCGAATTCTTTCAGAAATTTTAAATACCTGGCGTAGTCGATCATGCCCTCGCCCAATGGAACAACTTCAGGTTTCCAGGTATCAGCTTTCTTCCAGATAAAGTCTTTAATATCGATAGTCTTTATATGTGACTTCAGAAGCTTCAACCCAAGTTGCCAGGTGTTTCCGCCTTCAACCTGCGCATGCATTACGTCGAACTGAGATCCGATCCATTGGGAGTCGAGATCTTTAATGATCATCCAGAGATCCCACACGGGCGATCCGAAGCTTAAACCAGAGTGGTTCTGGTAGTCGCCACGGATCTTATATTTTTTATTGAGCGCTGTGAGCTTCGTCATCTGCGACCTGAAGTGATCGAGATTGTCGTTCATGCTCTTCTTGTCGTCGTAATTGATCCAACCCATCCGATAGTAGCCGATGCCAAGAGATGCAGCTGTTTTCAGAATAGGTTCGGTGAACTTGTCGTCGGCATTCGTGATGGCTGTTACGATCATATGAACATTGAGGCCGGCCTTCTTCACTGCTTCAACGGCCTTAGGAAGATCGTCTGCTACGCGCTCGGGAACCACGTGCCCTTCGGGTCTAACTGTGAGATCAATTCCATCGAAGCCCAATTCTGCTGCAACTCCAGCCATGCCGTTGTAGTCGAGCCAGTGAAGATTCTTTGAGAAGACGTTGATCGATTTTTTGCCTGGACGATCAGCCTGGGTTTGTGAAGCTTCAGAGAGCGATGGCAAAAGTGAAAGGCTCGCCGAAGTGAGCATCGACTTTAATAAAAATTCCCGTCGCGTATTCATTTGTTAATTACTATTTACTTTTCAGGTAATCGTTCAATAGTCCCTGCTCCATTCCAACCGCTACGGTCGTACGCGAGCAAATGCTGGTCCAGTATACTCCGCGTTTGCTGAAGGTTCTGAATCTTTTTCGGTCGACCCGCAGGAACATGTACATATAGTTTTCGGTGGTGCCGTAAACGGTGTACTCCTTGTTGGTCTCGAACTTAAATCCACAGGTAGCGCCGCGGATGCCCGTGTACACTATAATTGTATCCTTTTTTTTCACCCCTTTGAATTCATTTGTTACGAGCATGGTCGCTTTGAGTACCATTGGCGCATCGAGGTAGCTTTTGGAGCTCTCGTGTGGCAGTGAGCGGGCGACTTCAACACTGTCGGGGTTGAGCGTTTCTGCCAGGCCATGATATTCGACCTTTAGCACTTTGCCGGTGAATACGATCGTGGAGCCATCGTAGGCAGCAGGAACGGTAGCTTGCGCAGGGCATGTGCAGGCTAATGACCGAACAAAACCAGTGAACAGAAACACCGCCAGGAGCAGGGAGATCCTTGCGGCAGGGGGTTGGTGCATTTGGGTAAATTAACCAGAGTTTATGTCCGAGTCAACATACCGGTAATACAAGTTTGGAGCCAAAAGGTAACAGCTACGGGGTACCGTCGAGAAACGAAAGAACCATCCGGGCGAACGTTTCGTGCAGTTTGGTGTCGGTGTTGCCGGTAGAGTGTTCGCCCAGGTAGTCGCCGTGGCCGCCGGGGAAGATGGCGATGCGGCTGCCTGGGATCATTCGCGACATGTGCACAATGTGTTCGCGTGTAACAATGTCGTTGTCGCCGGAGGTGATGAAGGCGGGACATTTGATGGACTGGATGAGCTCGTCGCTCCAGCCTTTGAAATTCTGCATCCGCCTTGCATCACGATGAAACATTTTCAGCAGGTTTTCCTGACTGGGATTGACTTTAAGAAACGCGTCTTTCAACGGCTGCGGCATTCCGTCGAACGTAGCGTTATCCATCATGTCCCAGAACCAGGGCTGAAATCCTTCACGGGAATACCCGATGGAGGCAACGATAATTTTGTTCACCACCTGCGGATGACGGATGGCTAGCTGTAAAGTTGTTTGACCGCCGTTGCTGAAACCGAATATGTCGGCCCTGGGAATGTTGAGATGATTGAGCAGTGTGGCGATGTCGTCGGCGTCTTGTTCGAAGGTGAAGTTGCGATCGATATCGTTGGTGCGACCGTGGGCTTGCATTTCGACTGCGATGATCTCGCGACTGGCAGCAAGAAAAGGGATGATCTTTTCCCAGTTACTCTGGATGGTTGAGCCGCCACCGTGGATCAATACCAATGGTTGACCGTTGCCATAGATCTCGTAGTACATCTTCAACCCGTTGACGGGTGCGTAGCCTGATTTTTTGGGAGACATAATGTTTTCGGTTACTTGTCGCCGATCTTATAGGTAGCAATCATTCCGCTATTGTGTGTAAGGTACTGGAATGGTGTTTCGAGTTTCGGTTCGCGATCGATCTTGTAAAAGAGCACCAGTGAGCAATCGCTTTTGATTTTGATCCAGACGGTCTTGGATTCGCCGGTCTTGAGTTCACCAAGTTCCTGGCTGGAGCATCCGCCGATAGAGACGGCGGAGATGTCGCGACCGGTGGCGTTTTCGAATGTGATGCGCGCGGTGGTCATCAGGATCATGACGAGGTAGAAATAAAATGCGGCAATGGGGAGGTTGATGAGCACGATGCCCGCGCATTTAAAGCCGGTGAAGGTGTCTATTTTTTTGGAGATGGTGCGGAAGCCGATCAGGATGAGGTAGATCATTCCGAACAGGACGGCGAGGCCGGTGTAGGCGTAGCCAACCATTGCTACATTCGCGGAAATGGTAAAGTAGTAGGCGACCATTAAAAGCGTACCGATGGTAAAGAAGGAGAGGGAAATTCTGGTGGCTAACTTCAGGTCAGACATTAACTTGCGTAAAGTGTTGTGTGGGAATTGTTACGCAAGCTAAACTTATTCTTCCACGTAATCCAAATCCTTCGAAAACGTCTCTTCCAAATATCTCAGCGATATTAACGCAATCGCAAACGCAATCAACCCCGTCACCAACGCCCCATTCGTCATTCCTATCGGCCCTCGCAGCATGGTAAACAGCCATGCCAGTATGATCACCGAACCACGAACAAAGTTCGGAACTGTGGTTGCGACCGTGGCCCGCAAATTTGTACCAAACAACTCCGCAGCCACCGTGATGAACAAAGTCCAGTAACCGTTAAACAACCCCAACATCATACACACCACATAGAACATGTTCTCACTTTCAATCGGTGCCCACAAATACACAAACACGAACGACAGAGACAATAGAATAAACAACGCGATAACTTTCTTCCGGCTCTTCAGGTACTGACTTAAAAATCCTGTAATCAAATTACCCGCTACCTGCCCGGTAAACGCCAGCATCACCGCCTTGCCTGCATTGAACGATTCACTGATGCCAAGCTCACGCGCGAACTCCGGCGAGAATGTGATCAGGATCCCTACCACAAACCAGATCGGCAAGCCAATGAGGATACTCAATAAATATTTAAGCGCACGCTTCCCGTTGCCAAACAGCAAGGCCACGTCGCCCCTTTTGATGTTCTTGTGTTTCACACTTGAAAACATTCCCGACTCAAGAACACTAACGCGCATGATCAACAACATCAATCCCAACACACCACCAACGATATACGAGGTGCGCCAATCGAATATTTGAACAACGAAGTAAGCCGCTATCGAACCAGGCAATCCCATCAACGCGACCAGCGTAGTCCCATATCCTCGTTTGGTTCTTGGGAGGATCTCCGACACAAGCGTGATGCCCGCGCCCAACTCACCGGCGAGTCCGAAGCCAGCTATAAATCGCAACACGGCATACTGATCTACTGTTGTTACAAATCCATTTGCAATGTTGGCAAGCGAATAGATCAATATCGATCCGAACAGTACCGACAATCTTCCGCGTTTATCGCCTAGTATTCCCCACACAATACCGCCGATGAGCAGACCTGCAGTTTGAAGGTTCAAAAGATAGATCCCCTGTTTGAGCATCGCTTCTCCTTCAGGCACGCCGATCTCGCGAAGACTGGGCACACGCACAATGCTGAAGAGGAACAGATCGTACATATCGACCATGTATCCTAACGCCGCCACTAATACTGGCAAACTGAGAACTTTCTTCAACGTACTTTCCTGGGAGAGATCACTCATGATGATTTTATTTAATGTCGTTTATAGACGTGGAATGGTAAGGCCACCGTCGACCATGATAACTTGTCCGGTTGAGTAGGGGAAAGAGCCCGATGCCAGGGCTGCAACCGCGCGACCCACATCGTCGGGCAGTCCCCAACGTTTTTGTACGGCGAGCCCTTCGGCAAGAAGCTTGTCGTATTTTTCTTTGGCGCCGGCGGTCATGTCGGTGCTGATAACGCCGGGGCGCACTTCGAACACCGGTATGTTGAATTCGCCAAGCCGTGTTGCAAACAACTGGGTGGTCATACTCAGACCTGCTTTCGAAACACAATACTCGCCGCGGTTGATCGAAGCAACGGTTGCAGATATCGAAGACACGTTGACGATCGCTGCTTCGAATTTGCTGTCGGCCTTCTTTTGTTCGACCATCCAGTTGGCCGCAAGTTGTGTAAGAAAATATGTGCCCTTCAGGTTGGTCGATACTACTTCGTCGAAGCTTTCTTCGGTGGCTTCGAGGATGTCGCGGCGCTCGCGCGGTGCCATGCCGGCATTGTTCACAAGAACATTCAGCCGACCGAAATGTTTTCGCACAGAGGCGATCATTTCCTTGCGATCCGATGATGATGCGAGATCTCCGCGAACATAGATGGAATCAGCCCCAAGCTCTTTCAATACATCGCGAACAGCACTTTCTTCACGAACACCATTGATAGCAACGCTAAACCCGGCCTTCACAAGATGTTGTGCGATACCAAGGCCAATGCCACGCGAACCTCCTGTAACTAACGCTACTTTTTTCACTTTAAAGATCGTTTATATCAACCCAGGCTCTCTTGTTCCAGCTCTCGATTCCCTTCTCTGCCAACTGAACACCCTTCGCACCTTCTTTCAAATTCCAGGGGAACGGTTCGTCTTTTACAATGTGTTTCAGGAACATCTCCCACTGCACTTTGAATGCGTTCTCGAAAACTTCTTGTTCAGGTACACGCGACCATCCTTCATAGAAATTAATTGGCTGAGGAATGTCGGGATTCCAGACCGGCTTCGGTGTGTTGCCGTACGCTTGTGTGTAACACTCACGCAATCCCGCGACAGCGGAACCTTTTGTTCCATCCACCTGCAACGTGAGCAGGTCGTCGCGGCGAACGCGGACGGTCCACGAAGAGTTGAAGTGTGCGATCACGCCACCCTCGAGCTCGAACGTAGCATAAGCTGCATCGTCGGCAGTGCACTTGTATCTTTTTCCCTGCTCGTCGACACGCTCTGGTATGTGAGTAGCACCGAGACAGGAAACTGATTTTACTTTTCCGAAAACATTATCGAGCACATAACGCCAGTGGCAAAGCATGTCGACGATAATTCCGCCTTCGTCTTCCTTGCGATAGTTCCACGATGGACGTTGTGCAGGGATGGTATCTCCTTCGAACACCCAATAGCCAAACTCGCCGCGAACGGAGAGGATCTGGCCGAAGAAGCCTTGTTGGATCAGTCGTTTTATTTTCATGATGCCTGGAAGCCAGAGCTTATCCTGGACCACGCCGTTCTTCACTTTTGCTTTCGTGGCGAGGTCGTGTAGTTCGAGCGCAGTTTTTGTGTCGACTGCGATGGGCTTTTCACAATAGATATGTTTACCGGCTGCGATGGCTTTCCTTACGGCGATGGCTCGCTGACCTGTGACCTGGGCGTCGAAATAGACCTCATAGTCTTTGTTCGACATCACCTCGTCGAGATTGGTGGTCATTTTTTTAACACCGGATTGTTTGCAGAGCTTTTCGAGCTTCGATGCGTCGCGACCAACGAGGATTGGGTCGGGCATGATGGTTTCGGAAGAGCTGATCTTTACGCCTCCTTGCTTGATGATCTCGGCAATGGAACGGAGTAAATGTTGGTTCGTGCCCATGCGACCAGTGACACCATTCATTATGATGCCGACCCTATGTTCTTTCATAATATGATTTGATGATTTTATTTAAAAATTCATTTTGATCCTGTGCCCACCAATGGTTTGAAAATATCTCGACCTCATTAAATCCTTTGAAGCCCGTTTCTTCCACCCATCCACGGATCTTTTTTACCGGTATGCATCCGTCGCCCATCACGCCACGGTCGTTCAGCATGTCTTTCGTTGGCACACTCCAGTCACAAACATGAAATGCAAAGAGGTGGTTGTTCTTCCCGCAACGTTTGATCTCCATTTCGAGATCGGGATCCCACCAAAGGTGATAAACATCTACTGCAACACCAACGAATGGCGAATTCAATGCTTCCGCCATTTCGTTTGCCTGGCGAAGAGTGTTGATCGCAGAACGCGTATCGGCATACATCGGGTGAAGCGGTTCGATTGCTAGTTTCACGTTCGCGGCTTTAGCTTCGGGCAACACTGCAGCAATTCCATCCTGTATTTGCTTCCGCGATTCTTCCAGCGATTGCGAAGGATCTGCACCGCACACCAGTACTATCAGTGGTGCACCGAGCTGTGCTGCTTCTTCGATAGCCCTGCGGTTATCGTCGATCGCTGCTTTTCTTTTGTTGGCATCTGTCGACGGAAAAAATCCACCACGACAAAGGGACACGATACTGAGCCCGCTATCACGCGCAAGCGCACCGGTCTTTTTTATGTCACGGCCGTGCAATGCATCTCGCCAGACCGTGATTCCTTTTACGCCCGCCGCCGAAAACTCTTTAATAGATGTCTCTATCGGCCATGGTTTGGTTGTGATCGTGTGAATGCAGAGTCGCGAAAGATCCGTTATCATCCCACGCAGTTAAAGAATGTGTAATACTTCTCATTGTTGATCACCCTCTGCATGTACAACGCCACTTCTCGAATATGATAGTCGCCCCACATACTTGATTCACCATAAGGAATTTTACTTCCTTCGGGAACATAATCCCAGCCGTTAGGCCGATGGTAGATCGAATGAAGTAACAATCCCTGGTGAGTCGACTTCGTACTCAAGTATGGTTCTTCGAGCAAGCGGTCGAGCACGGTAAGCCCTGCCTGCCAGTATTTAGTGCCGTCTTTCTTCAGATAATTTCCCAACCTCAATAAACCTTGCGCAGCAATCGCAGCTGCCGAAGCATCTACCGGTTCAAAATCATTGAATGGATCTGCGGGCTTTTCGAGATAGCCATCGATCTTATAGAGTTCAGGAGCGCCGGTATCCCAATACGGAATGCCATCGACCGGTGTGTGTTCAATGTAAAAGTCGCAGGTAGCTTTTACGGCTTTCAGCATGAATGCGATCACTTCCTTCTTTCCACCGTAAGGTTCAAGTTCTTTTGCGTCGCGAAGCTCCATCCATTCGAGTTCTTCTGCGAAACCACAGATGGCCCAGGCAAGTCCTCGTGTCCATGTGCTGAAACCGGTATATCCTTGTTGTGAGTTAGGGCAGCGATAGTTTCCATCCTTCACATTGAAAACACTTTCGTGAGCGGTGCGACCCCAGATGTCGTAAGTGTCGCGACCTTCGCCATAGTACACTGAATAATCGGCGGTAGCTTTCATGTGCTGGATGGCTCTTCCAAGCAGGTCGATCTTTGCATCGCCTTCGCCCTGGTACACATGACCCAAAGCGTGGCTCACGATCAACGCGCGGCACGAACGAATGGTGTCGACAAAAAGAGAATGCGGCCCGTTGAACGAATGAATGAAGCCCCCGTTTTTTGTAGTTGTCCAGCGACCGGCCTGCACAGCGCCGGAAACTTTCAGGGCGATCTCATAGAAATTTTTTTCCCACTCATTTTGCGGGAGCTTTCCTTCTTTCATCAACCGGAGAAGGTTTCCATAAGTGCTCACGTTGTTGAAACCGTGATCGTGCACGCCGACATGACTCACATGCGGAGCCATTGCATCTACTGTTTTTTTGCGGCCGATCTCAAGGAAGTGTTTTTCGCCCGTGGCGTCGTATTGAACAATGGATGATCCGTATTGAAATCCCTGTGTCCACTCTGTCCAACCGCGTGTGGTATACTTTCCGTTTGCGGTGAAGACAGGCGAACCTTTGCTCGCGTCGTATTCCCGTTCGATCAGGTTGATCTTCTCGCCCGAAAGCTCCCAGAATCGTTGCAGTTTGATCGTCAGGTGTGAGGGTTTGAGGTCCTGGTTTATTTTGATCATGACAGCGAAGTAGACTATTTTTTATAAGAAACTCAACTTCGTACCTTTAGTATCATGCTCCGTCCTGCCTTTGGAAGATCGGGATTTTATGTAGGGTTGCTTGTGCTGAGCAGTTGCCTCGACACGTACGATCCTCCAATGGACCTTCAGGATGTCGAAGTGCTCGTGATCGATGGTTTCCTGGATGGCACGGCAAATTCTGTTACCGTAAACATATCGCACGCTCAAAGCCTTGCGTCTTCGGAGCCGCCAGTTGCAGAAACCGGTTCGGCGGTAACCATATACGACGAGAACGGAAGTCATTTCACGCTTTCCGAAGGTGAAGCTGGCGTCTACTCAAGAAGCAATCTCCAGGTCGATCCACATGGAAAATACCAGCTTAGGATCACAACCACAGAAGGTGCTATGTACGAGTCGGACTATGTAGAAGTACGACAGGCACCACAGATCACCGATGTGTCGATCGAACCGAAAGAAGACCTGTCGGCCCTTGAAGTGTTTGTGTCGGCGAAAGATCCTTCAGCTTCGACACGTTACTATCGTTGGCATTATCTCGAAACCTGGGAATACACTGCGCCTTTCCGTTCCGACTTCAAGATCGTGAACAACCTGCCGCAGCCACGATTGACGGGAGAGGGGATCTACCGTTGCTATCGAACAAAGAGCTCAACAAGAATTCTTGTCGGTACGTCGGTTCAACTTTCGGAAGACATCATCAACGACCAACTGATAAACACCATACCGGTTGGCGATCAACGAACATTCATCCGCTATAGCGTCGAGGTGATCCAGCGCGCCATTACTCATCATGAGTTCGAATACCTGAAGCAAT
Organism: Cyclobacteriaceae bacterium; assembly: GCA_035656375.1. Taxonomy (GTDB): domain Bacteria; phylum Bacteroidota; class Bacteroidia; order Cytophagales; family Cyclobacteriaceae; genus ELB16-189. The sequence goes on from DASRSO010000143.1 coordinate 14,629, forward strand.
TACAGCAGTCGACCGAAGGATTAGGCGGGTTGTTCGACCCGCTTCCGTCGCAACTGTATGGGAATGTTAGAAACATTGGCGATTCGTCGATACCGGTGCTTGGATATTTCAGTGCCGGATCTACCAGGAAGATGAGGGAATTCTATGACCGTGAACAACTTCCGGCTGCGATGAAGACATTGCCCGATATAGGCAAATGTGTCCAGGACACAATTTGTGTGGTGATACCGAGTCCTTACGGACTAAAGTGCAGCATAGATCTGAAAGGCCTTAAGGGCACCGAGATCATTACGGGTACCCTCTTCAAGGAATTTGAAACGATAGGATTTCTATCGAGCACAAAAGAGTGCGCCGACTGTCGAACGCAGGGAGGCGTTACGACACGACCAGACTTCTGGTAAACTTATTTTGGTTGTGGTTTTGGAGTAGTAACCGCCGCTGTCGGGGTAACTCCAAGTTTCTTGAGCACCAGCGCCGATACGTCGAACTGGGAATCTTTATAAAGGAGAATGTTTCCAGTGCCAACCTGTGCCGAAAGGGCCATAATAAAAGAGTACCCGTTTTCTTTAGAAACCTCCGCAATAGCTTTTCCTACTTTTTCATAGATAGGAGCGAGCAGGTCGGTTGATTTCTTTTGATATGAAGCTTCGGCATCCTGCTGAAACTTCTGAAGGTTTTCCTGTAGTCTGCGGATATCGTTTTCCTTGTCGGCGCGTATCTCGGGGATCCACTTCATGTAATTCTGCTCGTATTCCTTCATCTTGGTGTCGAGCTCTGCTGCTTTAGACTTCAACTGTGATTCCAGCTGTGCATAGTGTGCTTCCAGGTCGGTCTCAACTTTCTTCGCATCCGGCAACTGCGTGAGGATATAGTCGGTGTCGGCATAACCCAGCTTCTGGACGTCTTGCCCGAAAGAAACCAGCGATACAAAAAGTGCCGCAACGGCGAGGAATAAGCGATTCATGGGGTCTAAAAGGATTTAGAGGCTACAAAAGTACTAAAAATACTTTTCTAACGACCCTGAAAGCGAAAGGTGTGCCAGAAAGGGCATTAGAGTTTTCTAATAACGTGAGAACGGCTTTCTATATTTGCCGGCCATGAATAATAAGAAGTATTACGCTGCAGCGATCTCTGCTTTCGTGGTTTGGGGATTCTTTCCCTGGCTGCTGAAATCACTCAGTGGATTTGGATCGGGGGAGATCCTGTACTTCAGGATCCTGTTTTCGACAATCGTGTTGCTGGCGATCGTCCTGGTCTTTAGGAACAGCAAACTTCAAAAAGACCTTGCACTGTTCAAGACGGTAACTTCAAACGATAAAGTAAAGATCATTCTTCTCTGGCTTGCGGGTGGTCTACTGCTCACAATAAACTGGCTCACGTTCATTTATACCGTAAATGAAGTAAACATCCGGACAGCTTCGTTCTCGTACCTGATCTGCCCTGTGCTAACCGCGGTGTTGGGTTACGTGATCCTTAAGGAAAGCATTACACCCATGCAGTGGGCTGCTGTGTTACTATGTGCCCTCAGTTGTGTTATCATGGGATTGAACTCGGTAAGCGAGTTGGGTTACAGCTTCACAACGGCATTAACGTACGGACTGTACCTGGTGCTGCAGAGATTATATAAAGAGTACGACCGGATGACGGTACTCAGTGTACAGATAATTTTTTCGTTCGTACTGCTGAATTCATTCCAGTTGTACGAAGCAGGCGGAGTACAAAGAGATACTCACTTTTTTATTCTGATAACGATCATTGCAGCATGTTTTACCGTGCTCCCTTTGTTCCTCAATCTCTATGCACTGGTGAAGATCAACTCAGCTACGGTGGGAATACTCATGTACATAAACCCGCTGATCAACTTTACCATCGCCTTCCTCGTGTTCCATGAAGAGGTTACGATGCTTCAAGTCTCAGGCTACTGTTTGATCGCTGTCGCCCTGGTCGTTTTCAATTACCCCAACTTTCGAAAGCTCCAGGCTCTACGGTCTCCGAGCTAACGATCTGAATGTCGGGTTGCTGTGCAGCTTTGATCACCTGGTTTGCAAAGTATTCAACTGCATAGGTTGTCAACTGGCCACTCGGGCCACGCAAAGTGTAGTCGCATCCATGTGTAGCCCACGGCAACGACAGCAGGTAATGACGAACGCGGTTGTCCGATAACTTTTTCACCAGTCGTTGGCTATGTTCGTAAGCAACCAACGCATCATTCTCTCCATGGATGATCAACGTGGGCACGCTCTTTTTGCCTACAACTTCCACGGGCGAGCTGGCAACATATTTTTCGGGGCACTTGTCATACGGTCCGCCCAGGAAGTCTTCCAGCACTTTCTTCGAATCCATTATGTATTTGTTAACGGGCATCGAGTACCCCCAGATCATATCGGTCGGTCCGTAGAAGTTTACCACACCACGAATACCCGGAGTATCGAGGGTGTATGCGGCAACCAAAGCCAGTTGAGCTCCGGCCGATCTGCCAAGCAGTATGAAATTCGCGCTGTCGATCTTCAGATCGCGGGCGTTGTCCTTCAAATATTCAATTGCAATCTTAATGTCTTCGATAGGCGCAGGGCTAACGTGTTTCGGAGCGAGACGATAGTTGATCGACGCTACGTGGAAACCCTGGCGTGCAAGCTCGCTGTTGAGCTCGGGTAACTGCTGACTGTTGCCACCGCACCACGATCCGCCGTGGACCACAACGATACATGGCCGGCGTCCCGCGCGGGTCGACTGATAGAAGTCCATGGTGAGATCTTCGGAGCCTTGCTTTGCATACGAGAAAGTTTCGTAGGGCAGCAGCTCTGTGCTAGTAAACATCTTTGTTAGTTCGAAGGGCTCGGCTTCAATGGGTTCGCCGCCCAGGTTGGCTGCCAGTTCGGTCGGGAGCTTTTCGGCAATATTCACAGCCGTTCTTATCGGCGTGAGATAGAACGCAAGGGCCAGGACGCCTATCGTCAGGTTTGCTTGCCGGTATTTTTTGGAGAAAAGGCTCCAGATGAGGATTAGAAATGTTACCGCTGCGAATATCCAGCAGAACTCAGAGACGGCTATCGAAGCAATCCAGAGCCGGAAGGTAGGAGCAGTATAAATGCAAAGTAAAGATCCAAGGAAAAGGATAATGTTTAAAATCAACCGCACCACAACAACAACAGTTTAAAACTATTGTTGTTGCAGGCAATTGAAGTACCAAAAGGGTTATAGCTTATTTAAGAAGTTTTGCGTGTATGTGATTGAGTAAAATCACTAACTCGTGTGTAAATCATTGCACAACTTACTTCTTTAAGCTCTTCAGGTATGCAATACTCTGGGGCACTTGTTTCGTTACGCGACTACTTTCGTCTTCAATGAAGAAGTGTTTGATGCCAAGCTTGTTCGCTTCACGGATCACCCCGGCTACGTCAACTTCACCCGTTCCAAGAACAACGTCATTCTCCGTCGATGTTCCGCCGGTCAGATCTTTAGGAGTACCCTTCTTCAGATCTTTCACATGGAGAAGCTTCCAACGATTGCCGTACTTCTTCAGTAAGGCCACCGGGTCGCCACCGCCAAAGTGTGTCCAAAGGATGTCCATCTCGAAAGACACATACTCGGGGTTGGTGTTCTTGATGATGTAGTCGAGCAGCGTACCGTCTTCGTAAGGCTGGAACTCGAAACCGTGAACGTGGTAGCAGAACGTTAGCCCGTTTTCTTTCAGGACCTTACCGCCGGCGTTGAAGTCGGCAACTGCTTTCCTGGCGTTCTCGAGGTTGAACTTTCCTCTTTCGTGGGGGATCCAGGCGGTCATCACGTATTGTGCCCCGAGGATCTTCGCGGTGTTAGCTACTCCCTGGGGATCTTTCACCAGCTGGTCGTAACCACACCCGGTCGACGGGATGGTGAAGCCTTTTTCAGTCGCCATTTTCTTGAATTCTTCCGGGGTCATTCCCTGGGGTGCGTTTCCTTCGAGCTCGGTAATACCGAAGCTCTTAATGGTATCGAGTGTCGCGGCAACTCCCTTGGGGAAGCTGTTGCGGAACGAATAGGTCTGGATGCCGAACTTGGCCGTGTACAGACCCTGCGCGAACGCAGACGAGATAAACGCCAGTGATAAAACAGTTAACAGTACTCTCTTCATATGGTTTGGTTAAAGATTGTTCTTCTTGAGTTCGTCCACAGCATGGTTGGCCGCGCGGGCGGTGAGCGCCATGAACGTCAGGGTGGGGTTCTGCGTACCAGTTGAGGTCATGCAGGCTCCGTCGGTAACGAACACATTCTTGCAAGCGTGCAGTTGGTTCCATTCGTTCAGCATCGACGTCTTGCGGTCTTTGCCCATCCTCACGCCGCCCATCTCGTGGATGTCGGAGCCGGGAGGTGTTTTAGTGTCGTTTGCTTTTATGTTTGTGAAGCCCGCCTTTTCGAACATCTCTATGGATTGCTGCACGTAGTCTTCGGTCATCTTGTCGTCGTTGGGAGTCCACTCGCAGGAGATGATGAGTTGGGGAATGCCGTACTTGTCTTTCAGCTCTTTGTGAAGACGAACGTGGTTCGACTCGATGGGGACAGTTTCGCCCATCATCCAGCTGCTGATGTGCCACTTGTCGTTGAGCTTTGGGTTCAGCAGGTTCTCGCGAAGCTGGTCGCCGATCATGGAGGTATCGGACCAGGTGCCACGGCCTCCGCCTATGCCGATAGCATAGCCACGAAGGAAGTCGGTTTCCTGTTTGCGCACGTTTCTGAAGCGGGGCATGTACCCGTTGCTCGGATTTCGTCCGTCGGTCCGCTTGTCTTTGAAACCTTCATACTCCGCGCTCGCCTTTCCCCTGTAGTTGTGCCACGCAACGAATTTGCCAAGGGTGCCGCTTTCGTTGCCCAAACCATTGGAAAACGTTGAAGAGGTAGAATTCAAAAGTATTGCTGTCGAATTCAGGGTGGAGGCGTTCACGAAAATGACCTTCGCGAAAAAATCTTCTGCCTGTTTTGTATTGCCATCGACTACACGTACTCCAACGGCCTTTCCTTTGGCGTCGTCATAAATAATTGAGTGAACAACGGAGAATGGACGGAGCGTAAGCTTACCGGTCTTCATCGCCCACGGAAGGGTGGAGGCATTCGAGCTGAAGTATGCACCGTAGATACAACCGCGGTTGCACATAGCCTGGTTTTGGCACTTCGTGCGTTTCTGGTCGATGTGGATCTGTTGCGGATCGGTAATATGAGCACAACGGCCCTGTATAAGGTAACGTCCGGAATAATTCTTTTCGAGACTTTCTTTGAAATGCTGTTCGACGCAACTGAGTTCGAAGCCGGGCATCACTTCGCTGTCGGGCAGCTCTGCCAGGCCATCCTTGTTGCCGGCAATGCCCGAAAACTTTTCAACATGAGCATACCACGGCTCGAGATCCTTGTAACGTATCGGCCAATCGACAGCGAAACCATCGCGGGCGGGACCTTCGAAGTCGAAGTCGCTCCAGCGTTGTGTTTGTCGTGCCCACAACAGTGATTTTCCACCTACGTGATAGCCACGAAACCAGCGAAAGGGTTTCTCTTCAATAAATGGTTGTTCGTCGTCGCGGATGGCCCAGTGAAATGTTTCTTCGCGGGCGAAACGTGCAGACTGAAAATCTTTTTTGGCTGCAAGGGGAACAGAGCCACGATATTCCATCTGCCACGGTCCTTTCGAAGCGGAGGGATAATCTTTTATGTGTTTTACGTCGCGGCCACGTTCGAGCACGAGGGTTTGCAGGCCGTGGTCGCAAAGTTCTTTCGCAGCCCAGCCGCCACTGGCACCCGAGCCGATCACAATCGCATCATAAGTATTCTTCTTGACGGAGTCTATCAGAAAGTTTGCCATCGTTCAAGCCTTTACGTCTACACAACCGTAGTAGTGACCGGGAGCGATCTTGTATTTCAAATGTTGAAGCATTACTTCTTTCGAAGTATTGAATCCCCGAATGGTTTCTGATTTCATCGTGGTGAAGAAATCTTTCTCGGCTTTATCGGAAGAGTCGCTGAAGCGAAGCAGAAGAGCTTCGCGTTGTTGTTGATTGCACTGGGAGAAACTTTTCTGATGCGCGCTTTGAGCATTGGCGTTCAACGCAGCCAACTGTTTCTTGATATTTTCCTGTGCGTCGATCTCGTAGCAGTTGTCGAACAAACGCTGGAGGAACCTGTCCACGCCGACAGCTAATGCACCCATCCCGTTTTTTCCAGGGATGATCGTGTCGGCAACACTGGCGAGTATGTCTTGTTCCGCGGGTTCGCCCCATCCCGGAAATGCCACGGCGCTGCCCGAAGCGATCAGGATATACTTAATGGACTCACGGCGATTCATCAATAGAAATATATGGGAATTCTCCCTTAATCCCTACCGGTTTTCTGCCACGGGGATCTTGAAATAGAATGTAGCTCCCTTGTCGACTTCGGCTTCTGCATGGATGCTGCCACCGTGTTTCGCGATGATGCGTTGAACGGTAGCTAGCCCGACGCCTGTGCCTTCGAACTCGGTTGCTTTATGGAGGCGTTGAAATACACCAAACAATTTGCTGGCAAACTGCATGTCGAAACCGGCACCGTTATCTTTTACAGAAAAAACGACCATGTCGTTCTCAATGCGCGAGGTGATGTTTACTTCGGGGTTTTCCTTTTTCGACGAATATTTTATCGCATTCGAGATCAGGTTCACCAACACCTGCTTTATGAGTGCATAGTCGCCACGGATCGGGTGAAGGTTATCGACGGTGATCTTCGCATTGCTCTTTTGTTCTTCCAGTACTTCAGCAACGAGGGCGTTCATATCAAGCAGGGCACGTTCGATCGACTTGCGTCCGAGGCGTGCAAACTCAAGGAGGTCGTCGATAAGCGTGTTCATGCGGGTTGCATTTCGCTGAACCGACGTCAGTAACCTTTTTGCTTCCTCGTTCAGGTTACTCCCATGATCTTCTGCAAGGATGCTGATGAAACCAGTTATCGCCCGAAGCGGCGCACGAAGGTCATGCGACACAGAGTAAGAGAATGCTTCGAGCTCTTTATTGAGTTCCTCCAGCTGTTGCGAGTGCTTCTCGATAATGGCTTGTTGTTCGACAATCTTGGTGACATCCACAAAGAAAGAAACCAGGTGAGTCTCACCGTTCATTTCCATCGCCTCGATCGACGACACTGTGTGAACCACCTCACCGGTCTTCGTGAAACACTTCACATAATCGTTCTGGAGTCGGCCTTTCTCGGTGATGATCGCGCGAACGCGTTCGGATTCGGCCTGGTCGAGAATACCAAGCTCGATCGAATTTTTTCCAACGATCTCGTCAACGGTCCAACCGAACTTCTCGATGAATTTTTTATTTACGCGAACATACTCCCGCCTACCGAGATTGGTAGTGGTCATGCTCATACAGACGGGGCTGTTGTTGAACAGTTTTACAAAGCCGTCCCTGCTCTCCTTAAAAAGCTTTACCGCGTTTTCGAGGTCTGAAATTCTTATATCCTCGGAAAACAGGTCCATCTCTACATAAGTAGAAATACCGACTCCTGTGCGTTCATGCTGAACCTGCTTTTAGCCAGGCCCTTCTCGGTCACGAAGTAATTCACGATTGTATCGGAATACTCACGCTTCACGTCGAAGAATTTGGCTTTCTTCTTTATTTTATGTGTAGCAAGCAGCGACCTCAGGATCGTTTTGCTCTGGGCTCCAATTTCAGCTTTCGGTTTTACAGCCTTCTGGATTTTCTCAATGATCTCGTTTACTTCAGCGATTTGTTGTTGATTCAAATTGGCCATCGGCTATCGGTTATTGAGGCAAGATAGCATTCTGGAATGTTATCTCCACCGCCGCAACGATCGTCTGGTTGTCCTTTGCCGCCGGGTTCCGGAAAACGAAGTATACGTCGTGCATACCTTCGGTAGCCGTAATCGGGGCCTTCACGTTGATCGACATGAGCCGGCGCATCGCTGAAAAGTCGAAACCGGCAGCTCCACCGCCACCACCGGGTCTTCTTCTCTGCCTGTTGTTATTGTTGCCACCCGTAAGACTTCTGAAGTCAACGTCTTTCGGTACGATCTGGTCGGTCTGACCGAGCAGCGGACCGTCGGGTGAGTCGAGGTGTACTTCGATCACGCCACCTGTAGCGCCGGTGCGAGGCTGGGCCTGCACGAGGAACTCTATTTGCTTGATGCCTGAAAGATCGATGTTCTTATAACCGAGATGCGATCCGTTCCCAACCATGCTGAACGAACGGCTTGGGGTAGTCATCAACACGGTTCCTTTTTGGATGTCTGCTCTTTCGGGATCGAGCGACGGGTTGCGAAGCGCAATGATCTTCTCGCTGGTGAGTGAGCCAAGATGCTCGGTACCCTTGTCCTTGTAGGCAACGCGTAATAAATATCCGCCACGTCCGTTGTCGCCGGCGGGAACTACAGGTGTAAATGTTCCGGCGAGGGCAGGTTTCTTAGCTGCAGGTTTCTTGTTGTTAAGACCAAGGATGTACGATACCATCGTCGCTGCGTTCTGCTGTGAGATCGAAGGGTGAGCCGCCATCGCGTGATCGCCCCATACTCCGCCACCACCCTGGATGATCTTGTTGGCCAGTTTTTCAGGAGCCGCAGGATCGTTCTTATACTTCGCTGCCACGTCGAGGTAGGCAGGACCAACAGATTTCTTATCGTTCATGTGGCACGAACGGCAATCGCTGTTGTTGATCAGCCGCAAACCGGAATTGAACTCGGTCCATTCATCTGTAGATGCGCGGGTCGATGCGATCTCGATAAGGTCGAAACCTTCCGGTGCATAATCGAAATTCACCGACACTTCATCGGCGCTGATCTTTTTATCGGCAAGGCTTCCATCTTCCTTGTCACTCACATCGATCTTGTATTCAACAGGATTCTTCGCAAAGAAGAATGTCTTGTTGCCACTCGTCAGCTCGATGTTGGCAACAGGAGGTTCGTTACCTGCTTTCAATTCGAGCGACTGTTTGTTCGAAGCACCTTTGGTGTCGGTAACGGTGAGTGTTACACTGTAAGCTCCCGCCTTGTCGAGTGTAACGGTCGGGTTTGCCTCGGTGAAAGTCTGGTTGTATCCGTTGTCGGATGTTACGGTCCATTCGTATTTCAGTTTGTCTTTGTCATACGAGTCGTAGTCCATTGTTCCTTCCGAAGAAAGTTTTACTGTCATCGGCAATGCCGCGGCCAACTGATCGGCCGAAGTTTTTATTACAGGAGTGCGGTTGCCACCATTGTATTGTATGCGAACGATCTGTGCGTTGTCGTTCCCGCGGAACCAGGCAGATCCATACTCGAGCACATACAGGTCGCCATCAGGCGCAAACTTCATGTCTATCGCACTGCTGAAGTTTTCATTCGACAGTATACGTTCCATCGACTGGTAGTCTCCATTAGCATCCATCGTTACAGCCATGATCCAGCCACGCATGAATTCTGTGATCAGCCATTTGCCTTCGAAGTAGGAAGGGAAAGGTCGGGCCGCTCCTTCGAAGTCGGCCGCGCGGAACACAGGACCGCCAGTCGCGCTGCGCCCCGAGCTTCCTACCAACGGGAATTCCTCGGACGTAGAGTAAGGGTAGAAGATGAATGCCTTTACCGGGGGAGGAAGTTTGTTCAACCCGGTGTTGTTCGGCGACTCGTTCACTGGATTCGCGGGATCGAAGAGCGGTCCCGGATCGTTTGTCTCGTAATTGAAATGTGAATAAGGTTTGTTGTCGGCGACGAAGTAAGGCCAACCAAAGAAACCGGGAGCTTTCGCCTGGTTGAATTCATCATAACCACGCGGACCAATGATCGAATCTTTTGAAGCGTCGGGACCAACTTCGCCCCAGTAGATATAGTTTGTCTTTGTGTCGAGTGAAACCCTCCACGGGTTGCGATGTCCCATGGTGTATATCTCGGGACGGGTCTTCTCTGTTCCTTCAGGGAAGAGGTTGCCTTTCGGTATCTTATAAGTGCCGTCGTCCTCGGGATGTATCCTCAGGATCTTTCCGCGAAGGTCGTTCGTATTTCCCGAACCACGCTGATCATCCCAACTCGAACGACCCGGCCGTTCATCGAGGCCCGACGTTCCCGCAACCGGGTTGCCTGTGTTGTTACCAACTGTCAGATAAAGATTTCCTTCAGCATCCCACGTTGTACCGCCACCAGTGTGACAGCATGTCTCGCGTTGTGTGGGCACTTCGAGCACAACTTTCTTTGTGTTTTCATACAATGAATCGCCGTGGAGTTCCCAACGGGCAAGCACGTGTTGCGCCTTGTCGGGATCGGCATAGTACATATAGATCCAGTGATTTTTTTCGTAGTCGGGATGGATAGCGAGACCCATCAAGCCTTCTTCAGCCTCACGAACTTCACCTTCCTTGCTGGTGTACTTCATGTTCACCGGGATGGTGGTGATCTTTTTTACTTCGCCGGTAGCGCCATCGTAGCGTTTCAGGGCGCCCTTTCTTTCCACCCAAAGCACCTTGTTGCCGGGAAGGAAGTCGATTACCATTGGTTCGTCGAGCTCACCGGGTTTGGTGAGGACAGTAGTGGTAAAACGGTTTTCTTCGGGGGGGCCGGAGGCAAGGGCAGTTTCTTGCTGTTCTTTATTACAGGAGATCGCTATCAGCATTAAAGCGATAGCGGAAAGGCTGAGGTTTTTCATGGTGCCAAGATGTGTATTTTGTACACAAAGTTCAACACCGTCTATCTATGGAGTTATCCGGTCGGTCGAAGTTTCAATGATGGGCGCCTGCCGGGGGTGTGATCATGATGTGGGCCCTGTGTGTTCCGGGGTCCATGAGCCAGGGCATTCCGGGTGCTTCGGGGTTGGGTTTCAATGGTAAACCGGTGGTCTCGGCAGTAGCGTAAGGGATGTAGACAACGTAGCGGAAGTTGCCATTTTTTACTTCGCCTGTCTGGGCGTTATAATCTGCGGCAGGAGCAGAGAACACGAATAGAGTAGTGGGTGCTGCGGGCATTTTGAATTTTCCTGCTTTCACATCGGCTTCGCGCTGGGTTAGGATCTCGCCGGGATTTTTTCCTTGTTTCTTTAACTCACGTCCACGTTCCATGAATGGGTCGAGGTCTTTGTGGTAACATGATGCGCTGAAACCATCGGTCCTGGGGTCGTCGGCAATACAAACCATTTCGTTTGTTCCCTTGCGAAGGACGACAAACTCCGACTTGTCATTCCAGCCGTAGACGAGGGCACCATCACGGGAAGCGACGGGCGCGGCGAGAATGGCGCCTTTGATCTGCACTTCTGCGGAGGGAACTTGCGAGAACGCTGAAGCGGAAATTAATAGGGCGAAGGAAGTGATGACGTGTTTCATGATTATTAGGATTTGGTTACGCAAAGTTACGCGAGGGATGCGCAAAGTTACGCAGAGGAAGAGCAAGGGTACGTAAAGAGATACTTTTCATTGTATTCCTTCGCGTACCTTTGTGTGTCCTTCGCGCACCTTTGCGTAACCGGTATTTCGTGCATTCTGCATTCATCACGCAGTATCTTCATTGCGCGTTCAACTGCATCCAGTAATGCCCGAGTTCGGATATTGCCTTTGTATACGACTCAAAACTGTTGGGCTTCACAATATAACTATTCGCCCCCGACATGTATCCATCTTCAATATCCCGCTCCTCCCTGGATGAAGTCAAAAGGATGACCGGTGTTTTTTTAGTCTGGGTATTTGTCTTAACCTGTTTTAGTATTTCCAATCCGTTTACTTTCGGAAGTTTGAGGTCGAGCAGGATCATTCTGGGTGAGTGATCGATCTGACGACTTGAATATTTATTGCGGGCAAATATAAAGTCAAGTGCTTCAGCGCCGTCATCGATGTGTACGAGCTTGCTGTGCTGATCAATCTTTCTCAAGCTTCTGATCGTAAGCTCGGCTTCATCGTGATTGTCCTCGACTAGAAGAATATCCACATCACTCAGCGACGTGTTCGGGGTAAGAGACATAAAGTTTAGTTGGGATAAAGGTTCAGGTTTACCATAAATTACCACAAACGGCGACCAATCGCAAGCGAAATAATTTACATGGCTATCGTGTTTTCACTACTATCTTCTTCATTGGCGGCGAGTGTGAAGTAGAACGTTGCGCCTTCGTTTACCTTCGCCTCAGCCCAAACACTTCCGCCGTGACGGAGGATAATGCGTTGAACCAATGCAAGTCCAACGCCGGTCCCATCGAACTCATCCTGCTTATGCAATCGCTGGAATACACCGAACAACTTACTCGCGTAATCCATGCTGAAGCCTGCCCCGTTATCTTTCACATACCATGTAGGTACCGCGGCGTTCCTGACCATTCCTATTTCCAGCCGCGGCTTGTCTTTCTTTGATGAATACTTGATGGCGTTCGAAATAAGATTCACCCAAACTTGTTTTAACAAACTGCCGTCGCCCAGCGCGGGTTTTAGATCGTGTATATCTAATGAGGTAGACTTTATTGAATCGGACGACTGGAATTCTTCGATCACCTGGTCGACCAGAGCACGCATGTCGACCTCGGTAACTTTCATTTGAGTGCGGCCGAGTCGTGAGAAATTCAGGAGGTCGTCGACGAGTTGTCCCATGCGTGTAGCGTTGCGCGAAATTGTTCTTGCATGCTTCACGATCTTTTCGTCGTGACCGTCGGCTTCTTCCATGAGGATGGTGGCGAAGCCATCGATGATCCTGAGGGGAGCGCGAAGGTCGTGCGAAACTGAATAACTGAATGCTTCGAGTTCTTTGTTGACAGCTTCGAGCTGGCTGGTGCGTTCACTAACTTTCTTTTCGAGACTTGCATTAAGCTGCAGGATCTCGGATTCGGTTGTTTTTCGTTCGGTGATATCCTGTACGATGCCTAACAGCATTGGAAGCTCACTGTCGTCGTCGGTCATGATCTCGGTTTGGACGTGAACCCATTTTTCGACGCCGGCTTTTGTGACGATGCGATGATCGAGTGAGTAGGGGGTCTGGTTGACCAACGCCGACGACATTGCTTTGTTGACTTCGTGTAGGTCGTCCGGATGTACGAACGCGAGAAAGCTTTGGAGCTTGCCGTCGAATGAGTCGATGCCGAAGATCCGGCAGGTTTCATTCGAGAGGGTGAGCTTCGAAGTTGATGGCGGCCCGGGCTGCATCGTCCAGTGACCAAGGTTTGCGACGAGTTGTGCACGTTCGAGCAAAAACTTGCTGGTACGAAGGGCAAGCTCTGTCTGTTTTTGGTTGGTGATATCGCGACTGACCCCCACGATACCGATCACGTTGTTCTTCTCGTCGGTGAGAGGAACTTTGGTTGTGAGAAGATATTTCTGCTCGCCGCCTTTCGTTATGGTCGACTCTTCAAAGTTGATCATACCCTCGCCGGAGTTGAGTATCTTCTGATCTTCCTCGAGATAACCGGATGCGACGCCTTCACCAAAGAAATCTATAGAAGACTTGCCGAGTGTTTCTTCTTCCGAGGCGGCGCCAATCAGTGCAACCATCGCCTTGTTGTTAATGATGTGTCGCGATGCGGTATTCTTTACATAGATGTAATCGGGAATGTTGTCGATGAGTGTACGGAGCATGGTGCGTTCACCTTTCAGTTTTCGTTCGACGTCGAGGCGTTCACTGATGTCGTGGGAGATGTTCGAAGCGCCAACGACTGCACCGTCGGCATTCCGGATAGGTGATGCGGTGATGGTGATGTACGCGATGCTTCCATCTTTCTTGATCCGCATGGTTTCGAACGATTCGACGAATTCGCCTTTGCGGATGCGTTCGAGGATCGAGGTCTCTTCTTTTCTAAGCTCCGGCGGAACGAGGATCATGATGCTCTCTCCAATTGCTTCGGCAGGTGTGTATCCGAAGAGTGCCTGGGCGCCCCGGTTCCAGCTTGTGATAGTTCCGTCTAGAGTCTTACTGATGATCGCGTCGTTAGATGAATTTACAAGGGAGGCAAACAGCGCCTGTTGCTCTTCCAGTTTTCGACGCTCGCTGATGTCGCGATAGTTGAATACCATTGCGCCAACGCTTTCATCTTTGAGTAAGTTAGTGATGACGCCTTCGATCCAGATCTTGTGACCAAACAGGTGAACGAGCCTTGCCATGAATGGGATTGCCTTGCCGGGAGTATCTTTCGATTTCTCGATAAGCTTTTGCAACGCGGGAAGGTCTTCGTGGTACGTGTATCGAACATTCGGATTGGCGTGTCGATGTTCTAGTGAAACACCTGTCATACGTTCGACAGACGGGCTTTGATAGAGTACCTTCAGGTTTTCGTCGGTGAGAACGATCGCGTCGACACTGTTCTCGATCAGTGCGCGGAACCGGCGCTCACTGCTCGCAACTTTTTCTTCATTGAGCTTCCGTTCCGTTACCTCGCGATAGTTGTTGACGATTGCCCGGATGTTTGGATCGTCTATCAGGTTGGTGGATACGCCCTCCATCCAGATGTAGTGACCGTTCTTGTGCCTTACACGACACTCATATTTAATAGAGGCACCGGGATGATCCTTTAACCCCGAAAGTTTTTGAACTTCGTGAATATCGTCGGGATGAATAAGGGTTGCGAGCGACATCGCGCGACGTTCCTCGAGCGTGTAACCGATAATACGTTCGGCAGCGGGACTCTGGTAGATGATGTTTCCGCTGAAGTCGGCTAGTGTAACACCATCTACACTTTGATCGATCAGAGCACGATATCGTTGCTCGTTCTCGATGACCTCAAGTTTTAACTGGAAGTTCATGATCTCGAGCTTGTCCTCGGCTTCCTGCCGTTTCTGATCGTCGACGTTCAGCTTACGGGCTACCGAGAGTGCGATCGCGACAAAGGCTGAAATGGCAATCGTTAACAGAACCGAGACTCCGAGCTCTGTTGAGATGCCGAACTCATACTGCATTAACAATTGACTGTAGCCGATGAATGTTCCAAGAATCACTGCCGATGGTATCAGTGTTCGCGAGATGCGTCCGCCAAAGTGTGGGCTCGTCACTTCCTTCATAAAACCGACATCATAATTAATAAGGAGAACGCTCAGCCCCGCGAGGAAAAACCCGATTGCCGAATGAACAGCCATCGGAGAGATGGAGAAGTTTGAAAACTCCGAAAGATTATAAGAGTAGCCGATGATGGCGAACAATGCTCCGAAGAAGCTTACACCGATCAAAATGTTTGCGCTGAACTTAGCGCTACGTGTTCCAGACAGGGTAAGAAATATTGCTGACGAAAGGAGTACCAGGTTGATGATGGTGGCAGGCGGCATGACGAAGGGCCGGATGTCTTCTTCCCGTTCGATTGCGTTCCTGAACAATAAATAAGTGTCGACCGGTAATCCGACGAGCTTCAAAAGGACCAAAACGATGGGAGTTCCGGCGAGTATATATAGAGTAAACACGATACCCGGCGAGGGCCTGGAATCCAGTTTCGATATAATAATGAGTGCCGCTCCCGTAAGAAGGAAAGACAACGCCGTGATGGGATTCATAGCAGTCATTCCCTGGAGGGGGCGTTTCAGAAATTCTATGTCGAGAGCCCAGCCCAGGAGAACGATCAGGCCAAGGGCGAGGGCAAGAGTTGCCGAGTAAAATGAAGGTCGATTGAACTTTCGCTCGGGCGAAGATTCGGCACTTTCACTGGTTCCGGTCATCATCTTAAATTAATAAATGTGACAGTTGAAGCAATGGCCTTTCATCATTTTAATGAGTAATGTTATCTTTGAGGCCCATTTAATTAGAGAATGACTTACAGGGAAGATAAGCATCTTGTGGTTGCAGGGGTAAGTTTCAAAACAACGGAGCTTTTATCCCGTAGCCGCTTTGCGTTCAATGCAGAGGCTTGTCGTTATGCATACTCCGATTCGCAACAAGATCTTCCATTTTTTATTTTATCGACATGCAATCGCACGGAAGTATATGCGTGGAATGATTTTGTTGAACCCGTGTTGGAAATTTTACGCGCACAGGCGCAGTGTACTGCCGAAGAGTTAAACAAAATCGTTTACGTAAAAACCCGTACCTCTGCTGTCGAACATTTCTTCCGTGTGGCCGTGGGGCTCGAGTCGCAGATCATTGGCGACTACGATATCATTTCCCAGATAAAAACTTCGTTCAAAGGAGCAAAAGATAACGGGAGGGCCAACGGTATACTCGAGAAGATGTACAACTTCGCACTGCAGGCCTCGAAGGAAGTGAAGAACCGCACATCGTTGTCGGACGGAACGATGTCGGTACCATATGCCGTTGTGAAACAATTGCTCGGTCGCGACGATGTCCGTACGATCACAGTAGCAGGCGCCGGGGAGACGGGCGAGCTTGTCATTAAATATCTTCGAAGCTACTTGCCATATTGCGACGTGCGTTTGGTGAACCGTCATGAAGAACGATTGCAGTCACTCGCTACAAAGTACGAGCTCATGCAGTTCCCGATGAGCGCCCTGCGTCAATCACTGGTAAATTCAGATGTGTTGATAGTAACGACCAATGCGTCGGGACCGATCGTTGAGAGAAGTCATGTGGAGGGAACGACCCTGAAGCTCATCTTCGATCTTTCCGTTCCAAGGAACGTATCTCCGAATATCTATAAGATGAATAGCGTGGAAGTGCTTGATGTAGATCGTATCTCGGCGAGCATTCAAAATAATATTAACGCACGGTTGTCGGAGATCCCGAAAGTAGAGACGATAGTCTTCGAGCATTCCACTGCTTTCGATGAGTGGATGAAGCGTCGCGAATCATTTACAGTTAACAAATAAGATGCGCACGATCCGACTGGCGACGAGGAGCAGCCGGCTGGCGTTGTGGCAGGCGAATGAAGTGTCGGGGCGTTTGCGCGATAAAGGGGTTGTTTGCAAGATCGTGCCTGTGCGAAGCATGGGCGATATAGATTTGGTGAACCCGATATACGAGATGGGTGTGCAGGGAGTGTTTACGCGCGAACTTGACATTGCCCTGTTGAATAAGGACGCAGACATCGCCGTTCATTCTTTGAAAGATGTTCCGGTTGTTCCCGCGAAAGGTCTTACGATCGCTTCCATGTTGCCACGCGCCGATGTTCGCGATGTGTTGATCCACAAGGGGAAGATCCCATCCCAGGAAAAATTTATTGTTGCAACAAGCAGCATTCGTCGTCGCTCGCAGTGGCTCGAACGTTTTCCAAACCATGAAACCGTCAACATTCGCGGGAACGTGGAGACACGCATCCAGAAATTAAACGAGTCGGACTTCGATGGGTTGATCATGGCGAAAGCTGCGATCGATCGCCTCGAAATGAACTTGCCGTATGCCCTTACACTGGATTGGATGTTGCCGGCACCTGGTCAGGGCGCTATCGCAATTGTCTGCCGCCACGACGACACCGAAGCCATCGCCCATCTCGACAAGATCAATCACCTGGATACGATGACTGCCGTAACGGCCGAGCGCGATTTTCTTCACGAGTTGAAGGGAGGATGCTCTGCGCCGATAAGTGCACACGCAGTGGTGAATGGAGAGCAGATGAGTTTCGAAGGAGCGGTCCACAGCCTCGATGGGAAGGAAAGTTTCCGGGTGAGTCATACCTACATGAAGGGTGATTTTTCCAACGGAGGGAGGTATTGCGCGAAGGAAGTTTTGGGGTCGCCCAAAGGCAAGCCGATACTAGACGCGATCTTGCTATATTCGCGGCATGGATATTCTTAGCCGGCACAGGCGTCTTCGCGTTAATCAAGTCGTTCGCGACATGGTTGCCGAAACGATCCTTACCCCCAGGCAACTTATCGTTCCCTTATTCATTGTTGGCGACAACGAGAAAGATCTCGTTATCCCCTCGATGCCAGGCTACGCCAGGATCCAGATCAGCTCCATCGAAAAGCACATTGAAAGCCTCGTTAACCTGGGCTTGAAGTCGGTACTGCTGTTTGTAAAAGTCGATAACTCATTAAAAGACAACACCGGGAAGGAGGCTATCAATCCGAAAGGCCTCATGCAACAGGCTATCCGAAAGATCAAGGCGTTCGATCCTTCTGTGGTGGTAATGACCGATGTTGCGCTCGACCCGTTTTCAAGCTATGGTCATGACGGCATCGTGAAAGATCAACAGATCGTGAATGATCCTACCGTGGAAGTTCTTGCGAAGATGTCTGTGAGCCACGCCGAAGCGGGCGCCGACTTCATTGCTCCGTCGGATATGATGGACGGCCGGGTGAAGGCGATCAGGCTCGCGCTCGACGAGAAAGGTTTTATGAACACCGGCATTCTCGCATACTCTGCCAAATACGCATCGGGTTATTACGGACCGTTCCGCGACGCACTCGACAGTGCGCCGGGTTTCGGTGACAAGAAGACTTACCAGATGGACTTTCGAAATTCGACGGAGGCTGTTAAGGAGGCGATCACCGATGTGAACGAAGGTGCCGATATCGTGATGGTGAAACCTGCCGGTCCTTATCTTGACATAATACATAGAGTTAAACAATCCGTTCACGTGCCAGTTGCAGCTTACCAGGTGTCTGGTGAATTCGCACAGATAAAAGCTGCAGCCGAAAAAGGTTGGTTGAACGAACAATCCGCAATGATAGAATCTCTTACCGCCATTCGAAGGGCAGGCGCAGATGTGATCGCAACATACTTTGCGCGCGAATTCGCTCAATTATATAAAGCCTGATGGAGCGTAACGAACAACTTTTCGCCGAAGCGCAAAAATATATTCCCGGTGGTGTGAATTCTCCCGTAAGGGCCTTCAGACAGGTGGGAGGTACGCCACTGTTTATGAGCTCTGCTAAGGGCGCTTATCTCTACGGCGAGGATGGCCGCAAGTATATCGACTATATCAACTCGTGGGGACCGATGGTTCTCGGTCACCGGCACCCGCATGTGGTGAAGGCTGTCGCTCAACAAGTAGAGAAAGGATTTTCATACGGTGCTCCGACGGAGATGGAGACGAACATCGCGAAGCTTATCACATCGATGGTGCCCACAGTGGAAATGGTAAGAATGGTGAACTCTGGAACCGAAGCGTGCATGTCGGCGGTTCGATTGGCGCGTGGGTTTACGGGCCGCACGAAACTTTTAAAGTTTGAAGGTCATTATCATGGTCATGCCGATATGTTCCTGAAGAAAGCGGGAAGCGGGATGGCAACGTTGGGTATCAAAGTGGCGGGTGGTGTACCGACAGCGGTTACTGACGATACTTTGGTTGCTGGTTTCAACAACACGGAAGAGGTTCAGAACATATTTTCACAATACGGCAGCGAGGTGGCGGCGGTTATCGTCGAGCCTGTTGCAGGTAACATGGGATGTGTTCCGCCGCAACCGGGGTTCCTCGAGATGCTTCGCGATCAATGTACAAAATATGGTATCGTATTGATCTTCGACGAAGTGATGACTGGTTTTCGTTTGGCAAAGGGCGGTGCACAAGAGTCTTATAGCGTGGTTGCTGATCTTGTTACGTTTGGAAAGGTGATTGGTGGCGGAATGCCGGTAGGTGCATTCGCGGGAAAGACCGAGATTATGAGTCGCGTTGCCCCGCTAGGCGATGTGTACCAGGCAGGAACTTTATCCGGCAACCCGATTGCAATGGCGGCAGGTTACGCTACGTTGCAATACCTGAATGACAACGATAACATCTATTCTTCACTTGACCAAAAAGGTCAAAAGCTTGCATCGGAACTTAGAGAGATCTCTGGTGGCAGGTTTATCGTGAATCAAAAGGGTTCGATGATAAGCATTCACTTTACCGACGGGGAGGTGAAAGATTTCAATGATGCAAAGAGGGGAGATAACGACACGTTTAAAAAGTATTTTCATTTTATGATCGAGGCGGGGATCTATTTGCCGCCGTCGGCATATGAGTCCTGGTTTATAAGCAACGCCCTTTCGGACAACGATATTCAGTACACCGTTGAAATGACGGAGAAGTTTGTCAATAGTAAACAGTAATCTCTACCCTGCGGTTCTTAGCCTGGTCTTCAGCCGTTTCGTTATTATTCAGGGGCTCGCGCATTCCTTTTCCTTCGGTGTGCAGGCGTTCGGGATTAATTCCTTTTTTGATAAGCAATGTTTTCACGACATCCGCTCGTTTTTGCGAGAGCCGCAGGTTGAATTTATCAGATCCAACATTGTCGGTGTGGCCTTCGATCGTGAGCTGAAGGTTTTCGTCTTGCTTTAGTTGCTCGGCCAATTGATCAAGGAAGCTTTCGGTCGGCTCGTCGAGGTCCGACGAGTTAAAGTCAAATGCAAAGTGAAGGGTGACGTGCTCGATGATCATTGGTTCCTGCTTTATCTTGCCAGCATTGGCAGAAGGAGTTACATCCTTGATCTCTTCTTTCGGCTTCTGAGTTTCTACGATGACAACCGGGGCAGTGTCGGCTTTCACCGAATCGACTGGAGGAATTTCCTTTTTAGGTACCTGCGTTTTTGCCAGCTCCGCCCTTTCCTTTTGTCGCCGGGCAACAATTTTTTGTGCACGTGTGGATACCAGTCTTCTTAACTCTAATCCAAACTCCAGCGCACCAAGGTTTCCTGGATTCTTACGGAAGAAGGGGAAGTCGTACGAGATGCCGACCGATATTTTTTCCAGGTGCAACTGGAATCCAACGATGCCCGATCTCCCTACGGCGTACTTTACTATCACATCCACAAGATCCGATTGTTTCTTTGGCGATACATTCAACTCTTTCTGAAGCCGCACCCCGCCATTCAACATCATTGCTCCACCCGACAGCGTGAACAATCCTTCGGGGTAAGCGTTAAACCCTCCGCTGTATGCCTGGAACCCTGCATTCATTACAAATGTAGACGGCAACCTGGTCGTGCTTCCGAAGAACGAATCGGAAGGCTTGTTGATATCAAACAAAGACGCGCCGAAGTGATGCATAACACGCCCTTTCTTATCGACTTCCTGCCAGTACAACCCCGCGCTGAAT
Source organism: Cyclobacteriaceae bacterium (assembly GCA_035656375.1). Classification (GTDB taxonomy): domain Bacteria; phylum Bacteroidota; class Bacteroidia; order Cytophagales; family Cyclobacteriaceae; genus ELB16-189. The sequence continues at coordinate 35,463 of DASRSO010000143.1, forward strand.
GTCTTGAATGAATTGCGGATCTCGGAAAAGTCTTCACCACTCGACCGACCTAAGTCAAATCCACGATCAGCAACATACTGCGATCCTGTATAGAAGCCATCGAGACCTATCTTGCGCGACTGGTACAATGCCCTGGCTCCGAATGAAAATGCCTGGTATCGGCTTAGCCGAACATGTATCGCATAACCGAGTGCCGCTTCCTGCGTCTTGAATATTCCTGCCGACTGATCATTGTGTAAAGACAATGCTATTCCCGACCAGGGCACACCTGTGCTTGCATTTAATAATGGATACGAGAGATTAACAAAGTTGCTGTTGATGGAGAAGTCCCCGGCGGTTTGTTGATGACGATATGAGGTGCCCACGCTTGCGTATCGGGTCAGGCCTGTCATGGCGGGATTGATACGTTGAGTGGTGAAGTTGTATTGAGTGTACTGAAAGTACTGTCCGCGCGACCAGGAGCTGATCGCGACAAAGGCTACAAGTAAACATCCTTTAGTGTACAAGCAGTATCGATCCTGAAGTCTTCCCGTTCAACATAAGTTTATCTCCATTCGACATTTCTCCGTCGATCCTCCAATAGTAAATTCCGCCTGGCTGTCGTGTTCCCGAAACGAAACCATTCCACCCTGTTGTTGTCGCCTGGTCTGCGTCTTTTGTTTCGTAGACGAGACTTCCCTCGCGGTTGAAGATCCTGAAATTGAACCTGGAAGGATTTGTGAGCCCATAGATCATCAGGTTATCATTCTTGCCGTCGCCGTTAGGTGTGAAGAGATTCGGGAGAAAGGCATTCTCCTGCACGAAAACATTCACGCGTGCTGTGGCTGTACATCCAACGGAGTCGGTCCCGGTAACGACGTACTCGGTGCTCACGGGCGGAGTAGCGGTTGGATTGGCGACGCCGGCGTTACTCAATCCGGTCGGCGGATCCCACTGCCACGTTTCGACATTACCCGTTGCTTCGAGTTGCACCGAATTTCCTTTGAGCACCTGGAACCCATCGCCATTGATGGCGACAGAAGGTTCACTGATCTTTATGACGAATGTTTTTTTGTAGGTGCATCCCTGGCTTGCGGCGGTAATGACTACCGTATCGGGTTTGGTCACTAAATATTTTTTAGGTGCAACGTTCCAGCCTTTCGGGATCTCGAGCGTGATCTCTTTGTTCTTACAGGCATAGATAGTTTGCTGTTCGGAGGGAGGAGCTTCATTTACGTGAACGATGTAGATCTTATGCTGACCGCATTCGCGCGACTGCGGGACAAATGCAAACAGCGTGTCGTTAGCCGATGCGATGAATTGAAGGGTGTCCGCGGTGCCTAACAATCTTTTTGATGTCGAATACCAGGTAGCACCTTTGCCGCCCGAAAGCTTTACCTGCAGGCCTTTGCACGCCTGAACATCCGTGTGAAAAAGATCGAAGCAGGGTAGAATGCCGCCTCCTCCACCTGTTCCATACTCATAACTTCCGTTGTAGGCATTGTCGACTGTCTGAATGCCGTAGAAGTAACGATTGTCCGTAAGCTGGTTGATGACCATTGCTGTGTTTGTGCCTGCGTTGCCATGACGTACGGCAGACCGGTGTAAGTTGCCGAGATCGTACGAAGGTTGAATGATATTTTTCTGGGCATTGCCGAGCCATACATCATAAGTTAAAGATCCCGGGTTAGTATGATCGTCGTCGGCTCCTTGCCAGAAAATGAATGTTTTGTTGAATGTGGAGATCGCGAAACTTTCTGAAGGAGCATTCGGGCGATCGTTCACAGCAACCGAAGTGTTCTCGAAAAACTTAAGCCATTGAGAACCGATCGAGTCGGTTACCTGAACCAGGTCGAGATCGCCGTCGCGATCGTGATCGCCCATGCGTTGAACTATAAGCCCCGTGGTATCGAGTTTTGTAACGGCGCCGGAAAGTTGTTGAATGTAGTTTGATTGTTTTTTCGAAAGCAGTATGTCACTCTTTCCGTCGGAGGTTATGTCGCCGGTGAAGATCGATTGAGCGGATGTGAATGGGTCGCCGGCAATGAGGGTATCGCGGTGATTGATGAAGGTGAGACCGTTGGCAGCTATGAGGTCGAAAAGCCCGTCGTCGTTAATATCGGCCAACGAGATCGCGCCCGACGACGAGCCGGGAATGTCTTTCCGGGTGAACCTGAAGTCTTCATTATTATAGAGTATAAATGTAGACGATACGATGTCATCGAGCTGATCGTTGTTCATATCGAAAACGGAAAGGTCGACGACGTTTGCAGGCACGTTGAACGTCATAACACCGTTCTCATAGATGCGGATGAATTGTTCGCTGTAAGTAATGATGTCGTGAACGCCGTTGTTGTTCATATCGGCAATGAGAAACCTCCCGGAATGATCGAGCAGGCGCGGCGATTGTTTTGTGAACGTGAAGTTTCCATTCCCGGTGAAGGCGTACAGTCCACCAGTTCCCGAGATCAGTAAGTCGAGCTTATTGTCTTTGTTCCAGTCAACAATTTGCATGTTGCCCGCATTCATGCCGGTTAGTTGAGCCGGCTTTTTGATGAGATCAGCATTTTGGAACGGGTAGATCTTTAGTTGGTTGTCGGATCCCACACCCGTGAGCACAAAATCCAGTAGTGTGTCTGTATCCATTGCAATCCAGCCGGCGCTCATGCCTGTGAGCTTTTCATCGAGCCGGATTGTTTGTCGCCTGATGAACGTTTGCGCATTCGACTGCAGTGCAATCACCAGCAATAGAAGCGCAGTGACTATTTTCTTCATGGCTTTCTATTGATTTGAAATGTTAATGGCATCGAGATGCGAGCGGGTACGGGCTTGCCATTCATCGAGGCGGGTTTCCATGCGGCCATGCCTTCGATAACGCGAATGGCTTCATTATCGAAAGGTGTACCCAGCGAATCGAGTATCTTGATCTGTTCGGGTTTGCCATCTTTATTTATAACAAAGGAAACCGAGACGATGCCTTCGATGGAATCTTTGAGGGCTTCGATGGGATATCTTAATTGTTTTTGAAAATAAGCGTAGAGCTCGGGATAACCGTTCAGGGGTTCGGCTTCAACATAAGAAGTGGGGGGAGGAGAAACAGGGGTTTCAACTTTTTTGGGAGTTTCCTTTACGACCGGCTTGGGAGAAGGAGTTTCAATAATTTCTTCTTTTGCAGTGTTATCTGTTTCTGAAAGCGCAGGCGCAGGCTTGCTTTCGATAATTTTCACGGGCTCGTCTTTCTTTAAAAAATAGAAGCTCATCAATGCCGCGATCCCTACAACCAGGAACCCTGCAATCCATCTAATATTACCTTTTCGCTTCGCACTGCGATGCTCATTCAGCACCTTATCGAAATCCATCATTGAATGGATCTCATGGTCGCTGATCTCAGGCCGCGTTTTCATGATATGTAATTTTTTCAATTTCATTTTTGCTGAAGAAATATCTTTTTCATCCGCTCAAGTATCCTGTACGTCCGCACTTTCGTGTTCGACTCTGTGATCCCCAGTATCTCGGAGACTTCTTTGAAAGGACGTTGTTCGAAATATCTCAACTCTATTAGTTGAAGATCGTCGTCATCCAGTTGTTCCAGTACACCCGGAAGTTTTCTTTCCCATTCGTCCCACGATTGTTCGGCGGTGAGATCATCGTACAGTCCCCGGATGTGTGGATCTTCCAGTACCACCATCCTCATCTTTTTATTCTTCCTGAAGTAATCGTTACACTGGTTTACTGCAATCCGGAACAACCAGGAGGAGAAAGGCAGACCACGGAACTGATACCTGCTTATGTTCGACAGTGCGTTGAGAAAAACCTGCTGAGTGATATCGGCAGTCGTTTCCTTATCGCCTACGCGATGGAACACGAAGAGGAAGATCTTTTTGAAGTACGCTTCGTACAGGGACTTGAAAGCTTCGGGGTTCTTTACCGACTTTCGGATCGCCTCTTCCTCCATCAACCGGGTATCAACTTCGAGCATGAATCAATTAGCCCTGATTATTCGAATAACTGCGTTGTCCGTATCGGCAATGTAAATGTTTCCGGCAGCATCAATGGCAACTCCATATGGATTGGCAAGAGATGCGTCGACAGCAGGACCTTCATCGCCGGTGTAAGCATATTCACCGTTGCCGGCAATTGTCTCGATCTTTTTGCCTTCGGGACTTATCCTGCGGATCCTTCCGTTGCCAGCATCGGCAACCAGGATGCTTCCGTCTTTCGCGATTGCAAGACCTCTCGGTATACGCAGCTGCGAGTAAATGGCTTCGTTGCCATCGCCACTAAAACCTTCGACGCCATTGCCGGCAATGGTCCGGATTATGCCATCGGTTGATATGCAACGGATGGTTGAGTTATTGTCGGAGATGTAAATGTTACCGCTGGGGTCTATCGCAATGCCTTGAGGCATGTGAAGCTTTGCGGAAGTTGCTGGTCCGCCGTCGCCAGTATAGCCGTTCTGCTTTGGAGTACCTGCGATAGTTGTGATCGTTCCATCGGTAGAGATTTTCCGGATGATATGATTTTGTGAGTCTGCAAAGTAAACATTACCTGCTGCGTCGGTCGCGATGCCATTGGGGTTGAATAACGTCGCGTTTACTGCGGGGCCATTGTCGCCTGAGTGACCTTGCAGCCCGGCCCTGCCTGCGAACGTGGTGATAACACCCGAAGCATCGACCTTTCGGAGCACGTGATTCGCAGCGTCGGAAATATAGATGTTACCACTTGCATCGATGTGCAACGCTTGCGGCACGTTCAGCTTTGCCGAGGTTGCCGGTCCTCCGTCGCCGGCGAAGGGATTGGGATCGGCCAGGTTCCAGCCGCGGAACTTTCCCGCAACAGTAGAGATCACATGCGAGCTATTTATTTTGCGGATAACATTGGCGGCGCCATCGGAGAGATAGATGTTCCCGGATGCGTCGAGCGCAACACCGGTTACCCATCCCAATTGCGCCTCGTCGGCTGGCCCGCCGTCGCCCACAGCGCCGAAAGTTGATCCTGCAAAGGTGTCGATTATGGGTCCCGCATTGCTCCGCCTCACGTCCTCGCTCACGCATGAGGTCCCAAGCATTATCGGGATCAGAATTGCCATCCAAACTCCTGTCTTCATAGGTCGAATTTTACACCACAACGCGACATCCTGAAAAAGATACAGAAGTTAGTAATAGATTTTTTAATTGCTGTTAAGGAAATTCTACACAGGTGTATTATCCCGTTATGTTGAATTAAATCAACATAGTTTGTAAGCATATCTCACACTTAAAAAACAATGGTGCGGTGTAATCATGATGGCACGTATGTTGACTTGCAATGTTTTTATTTTTTGTTCAACCAAAACACATATCATCATGAAAGCCACCGCATCAAAATCGACCCGCAAGCCCGCCTCACGTGCTAACGGTTCGAAGACTAACGGTTCTAAAAGTAACGCCTCTAAAAGCCAACCCTCAGAAGACAGTTCAAAGCTTCACAAACTTTTCGAAGAAGAGTTGAAAGATATCTATTGGGCTGAGAAAGCACTGACCAAGGCGATCCCGAAAATGATCAAGAAGGCAACCAGCGAAGATCTTATCGAAGCTTTGGAAAATCACCTCGAGGAAACTGAAGGCCAGGTACAGCGTTGCGAGCAGATATTCGAATTGCTCGGAAAGTCTGCACAAGCCAAGAAGTGCGAAGCAATGGACGGACTTATCACCGAAGCAGAAGACATTATGAGCGAGTCGGACGAAGGCGTAATGAGAGACGCCGGGATCATTTCAGCAGCTCAGAAAGTTGAGCACTACGAAATCGCGAGCTATGGTACCCTGAGGCAGTTTGCGAAAACACTTGGGCTCACAGAGATCGCCGATCTTCTTGAAGAAACCCTCAACGAAGAGAAGAATGCCGACGAAACATTAACCAGCGTTGCAGAATCTGCAATCAACGTAAAGGCAGCGCAAACCTCGGAATCTGAAGAAGAAGAGGAAGAAGAAGTAGAGAAAGAAGAGTGAAAGAAAGGTAATTGCTAAGAATGGCGGTCGAAATGGCCGCCATTTTTTTTATGGGTCTTTTTATAGGTCTTTTTATAGGTCTTTTTATAGGTCTTTCAGTATACCCTTCATCAATAGATTCCATTGAATACCGGAAACCCCGGATGTTGCAGCGCCTGCCACCAGCGCGTTCCTGATCTTATCGGTAGCGCGATCGACATGCGTATTCGGATGTTCGTTGCGTCCGTGTTCGGAGGCGCTCACCTGCAGATCTTTTCGTTCCACCATAAAACTTGACGTTGCGCGATCGTCGAAGAAGTGTGCTACGTCGGTCTCGTCGTTTACAGGACTTGGTGCCGGCCTTACGTTCATGACCAGGTATTCGTGATCTGAGCCAGGATTTGGTTTGTCTTCAACCGACTCTACGATTACCCAATCGTAGCCATGGCCGGTAGCCAGTCCGGGACCGGGGATGTCGATACGGATGTAGTCGCCCACTTTAGCGAGCCGGTCGAGTTTCATTCCATTCTTGTCGGTAAGCTGAAAGCTCGCAGAGGGTGTTCCGGCGAGGTCGTGCCAGTTGTTTACGTCGAGTAATCTTCTCGAGGCTTCTACAAAATTGGAATGTGCCTGGCGCGGTGTGGAGGCGTCGAGGGTTTGACGAATGTCGGTTTGGTTTCCGGTATGTTGTTCGGGAATTGGTTCCATAATATTTATCCGTTTATGATCTCACCGCCGTTGGGGTGAAGAAATTGACCAGTATAGTATGCAGCGTCGTCGCTTGCGAGGAAGAGGTATGCGGTAGCGATCTCTATGGGTTCGCCGGCGCGGCCGAGGGGCACGTCGCTTCCGAACTGTGAGTTCTTCTCTGGCTTGAAAGACGACGCAATGAGTGGCGTCCATACGGGGCCTGGAGCGACGCCGTTGACTCGAATGCCTTTGTCGGCGAGGTTAGAGGAAAGGCTCCTGGTGAAACTGACGATGGCGCCTTTGGTAGCTGCATAATCAATAAGTGAATCGCTGCCGCGGTAGGCGGTAACGGATGCGGTGTTGATGATGCTTGACCCTTCCTTCATGTAAGGTAATGCGGCTTGCGTTACCCAGAAGAAGGGAAAGACGTTGTTGTTGAAAGTTTTCACGAGCTGTTTGGGAGTGATCGACAGGAAGTCGTTTTGTTCCCAGTGTAGTCCTGCGTTGTTTACGAGGATGTCGATCTTCCCGAATTGTTTCACCGTCTTGTCGACGACCTTCTGGCAGTGTGGCTGTTTAGAGAGGTCGCCGGGAATGATGATGCATTCACTGTAGTCGAGGGCGCGACGTTGAGTGTCGAGTGCGTCGGTATCTTCATTGAGGTAGGAGATGGCGACGCGAGCGCCTTCTTTGGCGAACAGTATTGCGATGGCGCGGCCGATGCCGCTGTCACCGCCGGTGATTAGCGCTACTTTGTTGAAAAGCTTGCCGGTGCCAGGATGGTTGTTTTCGGATATGGGATGGGGGCTCATGGCACGCTGGCTGCCGGGTCTTTTTTGTGATTGCCTTCTACGGACTTTTCTTGACTTGGCTCCCTTTTGCATACGTCTGCGGTTTTTTTGTGGCTTGCACAGAGTGTGCCAGTTTCGGGTTTGCATGAGGGTGAGTCCGGTTTGTTGAACGGGTTTTTTATCTTACGCCAGGACAACCCGACATTTATGTTAATTAGAATTGTACGGATGCATTTTACGGAGGCGGGTGTGGAGGAATTTCTGGAGATCTTTTCGGAGCACCAGAAGAAGATCGCTTCCTTTCCGGGCTGCACACACGTGGAGCTCCTGCGCGACGCAGACGACCCGACATGCTTCGCGACGTTAAGTCACTGGAATGCGGCGGCAGACCTGGAGGTCTACAGGAAGTCCGAGTTGTTCAGTAATGTGTGGGGTCAGGTGAAGCCGTTGTTTTCAGAGAGGAGCCAGGCGTTTAGTTTAGAGAAGTTTTGAGGTGGGGGATGATCAATTTCCAATCACCAATTCCGGTTTCGGTGCGGGAGATTTAATGGGAAAGCATTCTGGGGATATGCCCGGGTTTTCAGTCATAGAGTAACCGGAAGGTGATTAGAGAGCGGGGAGGGTAAGGTTCATACGACGATTACGTTACCGGCATTTTACGGAAGACGGTCAGTGTGACGTTCCGGTTTATGGCGGCACCTTCGAAGGTTCCCGATCTCAATGGCGACGGTTTGATGGATGTGAAATACCAGCACGACCACGTGTTGAACGGACTATCGCGGGGTTCCGTTTGATTACTTTGTTCAGAATACAGATGGAACGTTTACGAGTATTCATTTTGAGAACATGCAAATCATCCTTACTGGTCGTTCAATCTTCGACTTTGACGGCTGGGGTTTGGGCCGACGCGAATGAAAAGTTTGGCTACCCGATGTACGTCCAGTTCCTTAAAAGACGGAATTACATGCGGGCGCCGATCGACGTGGGTGAGGGCAGGGTCGCGAAGGTTTTGAGGGATGAGGGAAGGGTGCTGCGGTGAGGCGGGAAATTTGTGCGAGGGTGATTTTGGGGGAGAGGTAAAGTTTAGACATATTTGCGTCCCGTTTTGGAGGGGCAGAGGGCTTTTTCGACACGGAACCAGAGAGCGCTGAGGGAAACGAGGTTTGACTGAAAGCGTGAATGGTAATAGGCCAAAGTGGCGGAACTGGTAGACGCGCACGACTCAAAATCGTGTATCTTCGGATGTGCGGGTTCGATTCCCGCCTTTGGTACTTAACCGGATTATCGAGAGATGGTCCGGTTTTTTTTGTACCTGAAATCTTTGAATGCGATCTGGATTTGAATCTTTTTCGATGAGATCGATGGTTCGATAATTTGATTTGTTGTTATCGATACTGAAGCGGAATAAATCGATTCAAGAAGGGCCTTTGATATTTTGATTCTATTACAATTTGAGGCGATTAGTTATTCAAACGCGTCAGTTCGAAGGTTCGATAATTGGTATTGGACCCCACAATCAATGGATCAATGGTCATCTACAATTTACGTCATGCAATTCCTATCGTCAATTCTTTTCATACAAGGTATAATCATTTGTTTGTTGAAAATCCCGTATTTCATTCACGCCTCGTAAGCAGTTTACAGACTGCGATCAAAGAGATAGGTGATCGCGAAACTTTACAGCAAAATTTTGATAGTCATGTGCAGGCATATAGTAGTGAGGAGGTATTGCGGCCCGTGTTGGAATCAACGGATAGATTGATTTCAAATTTGAATCTCGAATTGATACGGCGATTAGATGAAAATGTAAATGCGGTATAGTTTGGCATTGAGATAACATTCATTAATATAAGTGGCAGATTACAATTGGTAGAACAAATGATTATTGCAATTGACAGTGCTGGCCTTCAAAATTTAAGTGACCCATATCGTTAATACGCGAGCTGACATTTGCAAGCTTTAATACAACAGGAAGCCAATTAGGCGAATAACGAAAAATTGAAGGAACACCCGATACATTCTATCGGCTCACTAACGGTGCATTAGGATATGTTGAACACACAGAAGCGGAAAGTATTAAGAAGAAAATTATTGAAGACATCGACAAAATGTCATGATTAGGAAAAAAGCTGGAGTTCCTGTGAATGGTACAGAAGGTTGCCCTTGTTTCAATAGCCGACTTGATTTATCAGAGGGAGGGAATTATTGAGTACTCAACGGAACAAATCATCAAGGTTATCGTGGAAGGCTTGTGTAGAAGTTTCATCCAACTGCGGATTTATCAAACTCAGAATTTCCTTCTTTTCATGTCAATCTGGACAGTCTGTCCAGTAAAATGTCCAGAATCGCCACCATCTTTCTCTCGATGCCAATTTCTGGCCATTTTCCCATAAAATATGTCCAGAATGAGCGTCCCTTTATTAAAAAGGGCCTTCGAAGCTCAATGATTTCCGGAAAACATATATCTGATTGCTTTACCTTTTCCCACTTGGTTCACTAAGCCTAGTTCTTTTAGCTTTGTTAAGTGGCGCTGCGCCTTCTTCTCATTAAAGCTAAAATGACTAGCATATTGGGACTTTGTAACTTGACTATTGTCACGAACAAAAAGGAAACCGGCTGTCTCCTCTTCGTTTAGCTGACGTAGAATATCAGGATTTATTTGAGATAATAAGTAGTTTGGATTTCTTGCGAAGGTTATGCTTACGAACGGATCTAACCATTCAATTTCAGGTAATGGCAATTGGTGCTTCGAAGGAAGTAATTTCATTTCACGCATGCCAATTCCACGTTCTTCAACGTAATCCATCGCATTAAATACCGCCATTATTTTCGGATTGCGACTTAAAGAAGGCGCCTTGAAAGCTTTAAGGTCTTCGAATTTTATAGGCTTAACGGGGTATCCCGGACTTTTTATCACAATCTTTTCATCATCAATAAACAATGAGCACTTAGCTCCCTCAATTTCGTAATCTCTATGAACAAGGGCATTGATAATTGCTTCTCTTAATACATCTATGGGATAATCATATTCAGTTGTTCGAGCAAATTGATCTCTGGAAATTCTTGACTGAAGAACTTTTTTCAGCCAAAACTCTACTTTGTCAGGTATAAGAACTAATGCATCATTAAAATCTTGAATTTCTGGTTCCGAGCTACCGTATCTCGCTTCAACCTTTAATACAGCTTGGGGATATCTTAACCTGGGATTCTTTCCAAAGAGGAGTATGCCTAATCCGGTTGGAATGTACCTTCTTTTTTTTGTCGCTTCTATAAGTTCAGGTTCCGAAACTGTAGAACGATCTGTACCCTTTCTGGAAAACTCTTGTCGATAGTTTCTTCCATCTTTGTCTGTATAAGAAATTTCAATGTGATAAGCGTTGTCTCTATTTGTTTCGGCCCTTATTTTTGATCTCGCTGTTATTTTAAATTCTTGACCTCTATCAACCCAGCCAGTTGTAATATTTATGTAAGAAGTATTGCCCTCCATTTCCCTAAATGAAAGGATGTTGGCGCGATCCCCTTCGTTTTTAAACTTATCTTCAATCTCTCCACTACTGATGTGACCACCGGCCTTTTTGAAAATTGGTTTTACATCATTTCGTCTAAAGCTGTCATCCACTTCAGAATTTCTCTCAGTTTTTGATTCGATTTTAATCAATTCTTGCTGCTCAAGTAAGGCAAGAAACTGGGCGCTGTCAGCTTTTGTGTTTAATTCCGCTCGATTTATATAAAGCTCTAGTGCTTCGGATGAGAATTCATCCATATCCGCCTGCTCAACTTTACGCTCTAACGTCGAAAGTTCAATCAATTTTGGTTTTGTAACTTCTTTTGCTCTTAGGTTGGCTTCTTTAAGAAACTGTTTGTTCTCATTCTCAATGAGCTCTTGTAAATCTTTATCAAACATTTCAACTTCTATCCCTGATTCCTCAAGATATTTTAGTCCTGTCCGGCCTACTGTTGGGTCCGGATCTTCAATTCCTATGTATACTTTCTTGATACGAGCGTCGACGATCCGTTGAGCGCATTCAACCTTGGGAGGTTTTCGTGCACCTTTTGCGCAGGGTTCTAAAGTGGCAAAGAGAATACACCCTGTAACATTAGTATCTCTGAACTTTTTTTCTAATAAGGTAAACTCCGCATGATCGCCTTCTCGAAGTTCACCACGATGGGCCGCTCCTAGTAATTCTCCTTTTTCTGATACTAAAACGGCGCCCACTTTTGGACTAGCTTTTCCATCATGGCGTTTTTCTGGAATCGACTTTTGCATCTCATCGATGGCCATTTGCATGAATTTTCGTGCATTAATCATATGGGCTATAACTTTTAACTTGGCAATGAGCGGGAGGATCAATTAGGGGTATTTAACAATCTATTAAACTTTCGATTAAAACTTTGATTAACCGACCGTATTCGGTGGCGAAAAAGCCACCCATAGAAAATTCCATGTGGCAAATTGTTTGTTAGCATTTTATTTAGTCTGACTGCGCGTTCATTATTTCGGCGTATCTGACGCTCCATATCAGTAATCCATTCTTTTTCTTTGCTGCTGAATTTAGGCTTTTTATTTCTTGTGATTCTTTTCGGCTGAAAGGCATTTACTTCTTTAAGTTCATTTATGAAATTTGACGCGTAGGCGAACAATGCCTTGGTGTACTGACTATAATAGCTTCTGAACTTTATGTAGCTGAGGTTTTTCATGGTGTCGTAAATCAAATCTTCAAGAATTTGATAGTAATCATCCAAAAATGTGTGAAACGTAAGTATATAGTTAGAATAAGCGACACTCATGTTTTGATAGTTAGCTACAGCAAGATGGGTCAAGACGATATTTGCGTTTTTATTTGACTTGTACACGTCGAAATAAGTCGCTTCAGCCTCGGAGAAGTTTTTAAAAGCATGTATTCTTGGAACTTCATCCGCCTTTGCTTCGATCAAAAAGTATTTGACTCCGCTACCTTCAATTTCTAGCCATCTTTTTCTCACTTGTATGTAATTTTTGCTAAAGACATTACTTAGTTTTTGTATGTAGTCGAAGGTCTTAATCGTGTCAATGATAATTTGCTTTTTCTCGAAAGAGAGATTTGGTTTATCCGCCAGGAGGCGATGAAACATTAATAATTGGCTATTGTCTGCGTATTCCTTTAGCCTAACGTTGAATAACAGATCAGTGATCTCGACCAATGTTGCCCAATTATGATCAATTTGGTTCCTTATTTGGACTTCGATTGTGACGTTTGAACCTGGTATCTCTAGAAATAGATGTAACGAGCGGTATCCTTCTTCTTGCGGCATCTCAATGTAGTTGTATATCTTTTTGACTTTAACAGATGCGTCCTGTTGGATTAGTTTTAAAAGTTTGTAAACCTGAGTGTTACCCGAGAATATACATCGACAACCGGCTATATCCCACATACGACTTAGTTGCATGTCAGGATACCGCTGCAGTTTCCTAATTATGGATTCGATGCGTTTAATTCGGTAGGTTGTGATGGCCGAAGCTTCAATTGTTCTGCTGCACTTGCAAAGCACATTGAATATAGTCGATAGAGCTTCTTTATGAGAGATTCGGTACGATTGCAATGAAGCGAGAATTGTTTCTGATGGATTGGATGATTCCAAACGGATCGAATCGCCTATACGGTTTATTTCTCCTTTCGTCATGGTTTTAATAAAAAAGCCCACTCACTTGCTTAAACAAGTAACGGGCTCTTTGTAAATCTAAGAAAAATCTGAGAGATTTCTTTCAGACGATACCTCATGGAAACCATTGTGATTCATATCTCACAGCTTGAATCGATCTGCCACTCACCATTAAAGTATCGAACCAGCAAACCGTCAAAATTTCCCCAAATCCTCCGAGAAAAAGTTCGATAATCCAGACCCCCACCGTACAAATCCTTGACTCCTGCCGGAGTTGGGGATTTTTTATGTCCACTAAGTTCCCTAATTGGGAACTTTGGCTACCTTTGACGAAAGCTTCATTATTTTTGAGAGTCATAGCGAAGAAAATACTTAGAGATTTTTGGCAAAAGCACTCAGACTGTGAGCAACAACTTAAGTCGTGGTACCGCGAAGCGGAGAAAGGTGATTGGAAGACTTTAAACGACATAAAAAAAGAGTACCCATCAGCAAGCATACTTAAAGACAATCGAATAGTCTTTAACATAAAGGGAAACAACTATAGACTTATTGTTAGAGTCAATTTACATTATCAAATGATTTGGATTCGATTTATTGGAACTCATAAAGAGTATGACAAAATCGACGCGAATAAAATTTAAGGGCTATGAATTTGAAATTATTAAAGACTAAGAAAGATTACGAACAGGCATTGGAAAGGCTTGATGTAATTTTTGATGCTAAAAAAGGGAGCAAAGAAGGAGACGAATTGGAAATCTTGGGAATATTAATCGAGCAGTACGAGAACGAACATTTCCCAATTGATCTACCTGATCCGATTGAAGCAATAAAATTTAGGATGGAGCAACTTGGGTATACTCAGACAGATTTGGCAAAAGTAGTTGGACTTAAAAGCCGAGCAAGTGAGATATTAAATAGAAAGCGAAAGTTGTCGTTAGAGATGATTAGGCAACTCCATGATAAATTGAATATTCCGACTGATGTGTTGATTCAAGCGTATTAATCATAAGTTGATCGGATGCAAATGACTGTGTCTAGAAACCTGACCGCTGATGAAGTCTTCTTTATTTTTAAAGAAGAACACAGACTTTGTAGTCCATTAGATACTGAAGCAGATATGTCATTTGATTTAAAACAGACATCAACTATTGATGAATGGAGAGATGCAAGAAACTTATTGAAGTGGAAGGAACTCGCGAAAGTCTATAACACGGAATTTGGAATTCAAATCTCGGAGGAAGAATGGGAGCAGGCTTTCGAACCTGGAGAGCAACGAACAATCATGGATGTTTGTAATTTGATTTCAAGTCAGGCACAAGTTCAAATTATTAGGCCGATAAAATGGCTTGGAGCGACGTGTTTGTCGGCATCCCTTTTCAAATCAATAACGAAACACTTAGAATCAAGGGGGATCGACATCTCAAAGCTATTCCCATCTTCTGAGATCGAACCAATTCTCAAAAAGAATTTCGGTGAATTCTTTATGCATATAAATAAAAATTTCACTGGAGTTATTCCTGAAATTAAAGTGCATAGAGCACCGCATGTAAAGCTGACAACATATCTGGGACTTCTGTCCATTACATCGTTACTGGGGTCAATATTCTGGGATGGGTTAACAATTGTATCTGTCGTCGCATTTTTAGCAGCCATCGTTTCAGAATACTTCTACAGCAGACAGTTCGACAAGCAAGATGGAATGTTAACTATTCCAGGTATTGTCACGTTTCGTGACCTCGTCCAACGAATTATAGATGTCAAATATACATCGTATAAAAAATTGTAAAACATGGTAAGGGACGTCGGTTCTTATCGAACCACCAAATCATCGAATTCCCCAAATCCTCCACGAAAATGTTCGATATTCCAGACCTCCCCCGTACAAAATAAAAAAAGTCCAGGTTGAATTCAGCCTGGACTTTTTTTATTTTGTATCCCATCAACCTACTAACATGATCAGGCAAACTTCACCAGACAAAATCAGGGGTAAACTTGTCAGGTATCAGCCTGGTGACTGTTTCGCAATTCACCTCCGTGGTCAATATATCGGAGCAATTATGACAGGAAAGTTTAATAAGTATTATAACCTGACACTGGGTGACTTTAAGATGACTGATCAACCAACGATCGCCACATTCGTCAATGGCAAAATTTTTGGAACTCGCTTTGGATCGTGGGAAGAATTGACATACGGCGTTGATCAGAAAATGATTGAATGCAAGTACGTTGACAATAACGACCAGATTCAAAGAGTCGGAACACTTAAGTTAATTTCAAACTTTGTTTCAGCGGGATACTCATATCTAAATAGCATCGATGAAATCTTTGGTTACTATGACCAGGAAATAAAAGTACGAATTGAAAAAAGCAACGATGCCGAAAGATTTCCTGCGATTGCATTTGTGGGAAAACACTTGATTGAAACGAACAAAGTTATTCAGCACTCAGACGATTCGAACAAGGAAGCCAGTTAAATCGAAAGCTCCGCGAATGCTACCAGATTTTGCACAAGCCGGTTCGATATTCGGGACCTCCAGTGTAAATTCTCAATCGATCCTCTGATATAAAATTCCGTCAAGGAGTATTCATCAAAAAAGCCGCCGCGTGATTCACCGGTCTACTTGTTCTTTTCCCTAAGCTTTCTAAAATACCTTCTGAACAGAAAGTTACTTTTCAAAGCCTCCATATTCTCATTGAATCTGCCAGTTCCCTGTTCAATATTATCTATGCTTTGAGAAAGGTTCTTTGAAGCTGTTGTATCGGTTAATAATACGCCAATTGCTACGCGGTTCGAAGTGATCTCAATGCAATTCATGTCATGCGAAATGATGAGTGACGATGTATAATATTTTTTCTGAACTTTTACGATCAGGTGGCTTATCTCTCTGGCCGTTATCGGGTCGAGACCTGTGGTTGATTCATCGCACAGGATGACATCAGGCTTAACGATCAATGTTCTTGCTAACGCAATTCTCTTACGCATACCACCCGACAATTCGGATGGCATCATGTCGGGGGTTTTTACTTTGTTTTAAACTTCCTGCAAATGTATTATTCCGATTTCAATTCTGTTAACGCATTAGTCGTTACAACCTTCTTAAGCTGTGTCGAGATAACCGCCAGCAAAACAATCAGTAACAAACCCATCGCAATGGCAACCCCCGAATAATCGATCGGCATCGGGTACGCGAACAACATTTTTAGATAGGCTTCAGCAAACCAGTAACTCAGCGGTGCGCCTGCAATCAGTGCGGTGACAGTTAGAAGTCTATATTGACGAACGATCACCGAGAATATATGGCCAATACCAGCACCTAAGGTTCTTCGTATACTGAACTCTTTCATGCGACCCGAAACATTCAGCGCCACTAATCCATACACACCCAAGCTCGCGAGTAACACGGCGATACATGCAATCACATTTGTGAATGTTTGTGATCGACCCACATAAAAGAAGTAGCCAGACCAAACATCCTCCTGGTAGCCACCCTGGAATGGCATATCCGGATATAACGAAGTCCACTCTTTGATCAAGGCTGCATGAACATTTTCTTTCGACGACTGCTCTACACGCAACGAAAGGAAGCGATAATCTTTCTCATCGGCCAGCTTAAAAATGGTTGGATTGATCTGTTGAAAGAAGTTTCGGTGATGGAATTCTTTCAGGACACCAATGATCTCATACTTCAGGCCGTCGAGCTCTAATTGCGTTCCGATCGGGTGATCAAGTCCGAGTCTCTCGACGAGATATTCATTCACAACAACTGCCCGCCTGTCGTTCTCGGAATACGGTTGGAAGATGCGGCCTTCCGACAATTGCAATCCCATCGTCTCAAAATAACTCGCATCGACAGCAAACTGATCTACTTCATAGTGACGATCGGCACCGAGGTGGATCAATGTTCTGGATGATGTACGACCGATATGGTCTTCAGAGCCGGACACCGACAGGACGCCCGGATTTCGAAGCATCGCAGCTTTAAGCTTTTCGTAAGCTGCTTGATCGGGGACAGCCGTGTACATACCCGTTTCCTCATCGTAACCCCAGCTGCGATTGGTTTGATAATCGTGATTCTGGGTAAATACAACCCCGCAGGTCATCGTGATGCACGCAACAACTAACTGGATCCCGAGAAATACTTTCGTGAATGGATTCTTCCTTCCAAATTGTTGCGATCCTTTAAATATTTTTACTGCGTCGAATTTCGAGATAAATACCGCCGGGTAGATTCCCGATGCAATGCCAGTGAAGAACACAAGCACTCCAACGAAGATCCATACATTCTGATCAAGCAACTTGAGCTCGAGAGGCCAGCCGCTGAAGTTCACAAACCAGGGCATGAAGACGAAAGCACACAATGCTATTCCGGTTACGAGAGCAAAACAGGTAACGATTATATTCTCCGTTAGAAACTGAACCATGATCTTGAGCCGGTTGGCACCGATGGTTTTTCGTATTCCTATTTCTTTTAGCCTGCGGGCGGCAGACACAATAGCGATGTTCATATAGTTGAGACACGCCAATACGATCATGAACACTGCGATGATCGGCATGCCCATTCGCCCCTCAACATTCTCGTCTCGTGCAATTCCATCTTTGATCCTGGCAACTCGTTCGTGAAGCGTCACTAGTGGCTCAAATGCAAATGACGAAATCTTCCAGTCGGGAGCTGCAAGATTCTGAAGCTTTCTGTATTTATCCATACCACTCCTGATGGCGTCGATCTCGTCGGGTGTATTTAATTGTAGAAGTGTTGCGCTAACGAACTCACTCCAATCAGCTTTGTCGTATGAAGGATCAGTGACAACCAAATTTTCGAAGTTGACCAGGAACTGAAATTCAATGTCATGCGATTTTGGAAACCGTTCGGCGACACCGGCAACTGTAAACACTTTTTTAATTGTGTCATTGAGTACCATCAGCATCTCGCGACCGACAGGGTTTTCGGTTCCAAAATATTTGACCGACATGTCGTGGTTTAGAATAATACTATGCTGGTCAGCGAGCGATCGGGAATCACCCCACTGCAAGGGAAAAGTGAACATCTGCAGGAACTCCGGATCAGCAAAACGCACCACCTCGTGAAATATGTTGTCTCCCTGTTTCAACACAACGCGCCGGTCTTCGACACGACAAACACTTTTTATCTGTTTGAAGTCCGCCTTCAGCATTTCACCTAAAGGCCGAGGTGTCTTTCCGTACTGACTTGTGTCGCCATCGCGGTCGGCGAAGAATGTAGTGAGGTAGACTTCATTTTTATTTTTATGAAATTGATCGATGCTATAATCGTATTCCATGAAAGAATAGACAAGCAACGTGATGCCAATGGCGACTGCGAGACCAAACACGTTGATGAATGAACTCACCGGATTCTTCGCGAGACTGCGTAGCGATATCTTAAAGTAATTCCGAAACATACTTCCGTTGTTAAATACCCTGGATGAAGATAATTTTCTCCATGCGTAGGGCCGACAGCAGCGGATCACGTCGATCCAATACCCGAATTGTGCTTTTCGAAGTCCTGATTTCTCAATTCGTTCGTAGAAGAATTCTTCGAGATCACCGTGGAGTTCTTCGTAGCGCTCGCTACGACAGTACCATTTGAAAAAGGCGTGCGGGATTTTTGGGAGGCGATTTTCCATTTTTAGCTGCCCTGTGTTTTAAATGCAAACTGCTGAATCTGGTTGCGGAGAGTTATACGCACTTCCATGCATTCGTCGAGTGCTTTTTTCCCGTAGGGCGTGATAAAGAAGAGGCGTTTTCTTTTTCCCCCGCGTTTGGCTTCGGGTTCACCGAGCTTCGATTTGAGCATGCCCTTGTCTTCGAGGCGATACAGCGCTTTGTGTACAGCTGCTACGTCGGCCGACCGGCTTGTTTGCTTTGCGATCTCTTTCGCGATTGATACGGCATAGGCGTCGTCGTAGAGAACGCCGGCTACAAGCAGCACTAGTTCTTCAAATTCTCCAAGGTAGGTGCGGGCCACGATTAAATTGTATATTGTCAGTAATATACGGAGAAGTTGGGGGAAAGGTTTTTTTGTGACAGGTATATTTTCGAATCGTAAGCTTCCCTCAAGTAGTAATGCGTGAATCCTGGAGAATTTCTTTAGCGAGGTATTACCGGCATCCAAAACTCACCTTCGTTTTATAGTAACGGGCCAGATTCCAGACTACCTGAGTCGCCCCGAAGCTTTTGAATGATATTTTATCTAGTTCAAGCGGGATCGTTATGTTAGATAGGGGGCTGCTCGTCATTCTCAGGTTGATTAGTTGTTCCGTTCAAGAAAGTGACTGCAGGTGGCACACACTTTAATTGACATATTAAAAGAACAACCCCCTCCAGGTTGAAGAGGGGATTGTCTGACTTCAAAGGCTTACTCTCCTGCCATTTGAATTACTTCAATTTTGTTTTTCTCTGCTTTAGCTTCCGACTTTACGGGTTTTTCTTTTACGAGAAGTGGCGCAATTACCAGTGCTACGACTGACATCAGCTTGATCAGAATATTTAATGAAGGACCGGAAGTATCCTTGAATGGATCTCCCACGGTGTCACCGGTGACAGCTGCCTTGTGTGGATCCGATTTCTTGTAGTACATCTCGCCATTGATGTTAACACCTTCTTCAAAACTTTTCTTTGCGTTATCCCATGCACCACCTGCATTGGATTGAAATATTGCCATGAGCACGCCGGTAACAGTCACACCCGCCAATAAACCACCCAAGGCTTCGACGCCAAATCCAGGGAGGAATGCGATCATCACGGGAACGATGACTGCCATTAACCCAGGGGCGATCATTTGTTTTAAAGCTGCCTTCGTAGATATGTCGACACATTTTCCGTATTCAGCTTTACCATCGGCTTCGTCGAAAACCTTTTTATCGCTTGTCGACCATTGTTCCATCGGTGTATCGCCGTTCCTTTTCATCACGGCCAACGCATTCTTTAACGCGGGTATCTCGTTAAATTGTCGACGGACCTCTTCAATCATAGACATCGCTGCCTTTCCTACCGCTCCCATTGCCAATGCAGAGAATACGAACGGAAGCATACCTCCGATGAATAGTCCCGCCATAACGTTCGCCTTGGAGACATCAATCGAACTAATTTTCGCAGTGGTCATGAAAGCGCCGAATAGTGCCAATGCGGTGAGTGCAGCTGAGGCAATCGCAAACCCTTTCCCGATGGCTGCTGTTGTGTTCCCTACCGCATCAAGCTTATCTGTTCTTGAACGTACATCTTTGCTTAGACCTGACATTTCTGCAATACCTCCGGCATTATCCGAGATCGGCCCATACGCGTCCACCGCGAGTTGAATGCCAAGGTTCGACAGCATACCAACGGCAGCGATCGCGATACCATACAGACCACCGAAATAAAATGAGCCAATGATACCTGCAGCAATTATTACAACAGGGGCGAAAGTAGACATCATCCCCACGCCGAGCCCCGCTATAATATTTGTTGCTGCACCAGTGGATGATTGCCTCACAATTGAAAGTACTGGCGTTTTACCCATGCCTGTATAATATTCGGTGATCAAGCCAACCAGCACTCCGCCGACCAGTCCGATTATAGTGGAGTAGAAAACACCGATGGAAGTCATTGTCCGGACAACCGGATTTCCGGCTGCGTCGGTGTAAAGAGGATCTGTAAATGTCCACTCGGATGGGAGCATCCCCGTAATAATGAAATACGATGCGATGATCATTATCAGTGATGAAGAAAATTCACCCATGTTCAATGCTGTTTGTGGATTGCCACCTTCTTTCACACGGACGAAGAAAGTCCCAAAGAATGACACGACAATTCCAACCGCTGCCAATATCAGCGGAAGCAGTACGGCGGAGAGACCATTGAATTGATCATCGAAGCCCGGTACCATAAATGCTGCACCCAGGACCATCGTTCCAACAATAGAACCGACGTACGACTCGAATAAGTCAGCGCCCATTCCGGCAACATCTCCTACATTGTCTCCAACGTTATCAGCGATAGTTGCAGGATTCAAGGGATGGTCTTCAGGAATCCCTGCTTCAACTTTTCCAACCAGGTCGGCACCCACGTCGGCTGCTTTGGTATAAATACCGCCACCAACCCTTGCGAACAACGCGATCGATGAAGCCCCGAAGGAGAATCCGGTAATGATTGTTACTACGCGCGTTACGTTCTCTTGCGTATCTGAACCAAATATGTTGGAATAGATGATGAATAAAATACTGAGTGCGAGGACACCAATTCCGACAACTCCCATCCCCATCACAGATCCACCAACGAATGCCACCTCTAAGGCTTTACCCAAACTTGTTTTTGCTGCATTCGTAGCGCGCACATTGGCTTTTGTGGCAACCTTCATTCCGATGAACCCGGAAAGGGCAGAGCTAAAAGCCCCGAGCACGAATGAGACCCCCACAAGTGGCGATGATGTTTCGGAATTTGCAGTGATAGCCAATAATACTGACACGCACGCAACAAAGACTGCGAGGACACGATATTCAGCTTTGAGAAACGCCATAGCACCTTCCGATATATGTCCGGCTATTTTCTTCATCTTGTCGGTACCGGCGTCTTGTTTGGCTACCCATGCACTTTTCCACATCACGTAGATAAGACCGAGTATACCGAAGACCGGCAATGCATATAAAATGTTCATAAGGGTTGATTATAGATTTAGAGTTGAGTTTGTGATTATAAATTTTCGATTCCGATGAATTTGTCGACAGCCGATCCAGCGGCTGCAAGGATAAATCCGATGCGAATTGAAAAATTTCCGCGATGGCCTTCCATAATCAATTCGCTGAATTCATGATTAAGTAGGTAGCAGCACCCCCAACATACCCGAGTAATGCCAGGAAGCTGATCTTCCTGAGATACCAGATGAAGTCAAGTTTTTCCATGCCCATCACGGCAACACCGGCGGCACTTCCGATCACCAGTAAACTTCCGCCCGTTCCGGCGCAATAGGCGAGGTATTCCCAGATCATATGATCCATTGGGTATACATCTAACGAATACATACCCATGCATGCAGCTACCAGGGGCACGTTGTCGACGATAGCTGAGACAACACCGATCAGGGAAATGATCACCCTGTTATCTCCCAGGCTGGCGTCGAGCCATGAAGCAAAATGCCCCAGGGTTTGCATCGATTGTAAAGCACCAACTGCAAGAAGAATCCCCATAAAGAACAGCATGCTGGAAACATCGATGCGCGACAGTGCGTGCGCGGCTGACAATTTTCGCTTCTCGGATTCGTCCATATCAGGGTTGATCAATTCCGACACGATCCATAATACACCGAGACCGAGCAACATACCCATGTAGGGTGGAAGGTGCGTGATGGTTTTGAATATGGGGACGAAAACCAGTGCCCCGATCCCGGTGATGAGTATGATAAGTGAACTCTTGCCAGGTTTGGCTTCACCGGATTCAACGTCGCTGGCCGTTTCAATTTTACCTTTGAGTCGAAAACTGAGGAAAATCAAGGGAACCAACAGGCAAACGATGCTTGGCAAAAACGTTGACTTGATAATTGCGCCCGTCGAAATTTGCCCGCCGATCCAAAGCATGGTTGTTGTTACGTCTCCGATAGGAGACCAGGCTCCGCCTGCGTTAGCAGCGATGATGATCATACCGGCAAAGAACAATCGTTGTTCACGATCAATGATGAGTTTCCGGGTTAGCGAAACCATCACAATGGCTGTCGTTAGATTGTCGAGGATCGCTGAAAGGAAGAACGCCAGCCAGCAAACAATCCAAAGAAGCTTCCTTACGTCCTGCGTCTTGATCTTATCGGTGATGTACCGAAAACCCTGGTGGGCATCAACCAGTTCGACGATTGTCATGGCGCCCATTAAAAAGAAGAGGATGCTGGAGATGTCGGAAAGGTGATGAGAGAGTTCGGTCTTGATGAACCGGTGGTAGGTTTCGCTGATGCCCAGATTCAGATTTGCAAGTTGGTCGGTGAAAGCGTTGTAATGCTCAGAACCGACAAAACTTTCATTTGGAAACCCTATAGCAAACAACGTCCAGCACAAAACACCTGTTACCAAAGCAGATGCTGTTTTATTTATTTTGATTGGATGCTCAAGTGCTATTAAGATGTACCCTATAATAAATATGATTACGATATATAATTCCATTATATTCTGATGATTTAGTAAAACGAATTCTTATTTACAGGCCGTATCAGGTGTTCCAGTAATGCCAACACATTCGAACGGTCGTCGACGTAGTATCTGGCCTGCGAAATACCAGTGTAACCTACGCGTACTGTTGTATAGGATTTACCTATAGTATCGAACAGTTCTTCATCGGTGCTATCGGACCCAATGGCCAGGATGAAGTCCGCTGGTCCATTCAGACTCAACCAGGAGGCAGCGAATTTTGATTTGCTGACGTCAGGAGATCTAAATTCCACTGAACCGTTTGCATGGTTTATGGGAATTTCAAATTGAATGGAAAGCATTCTGAAGGCCACATCCAACTGCCGTCGTTCAGTATCGGAAAGCTGATTGTCACCGTTGTCAAACTTCCACTTTACCGAGAAGTGCTTTTCGATGAGGCAACTTCCCGGATAGGAAGCAGCGAGTCTTCGCAAGGCATTGACTACCGGTTCTTTCCACGCCATGTAAAAGTCACTCAATGCCCGCCACTCGCCACCCGGACTTTTCATGAACCCGCCACTCTCGGCAACAAGTGTAACCGTGTTGTTCAGAAAGCAATCGCCGAGCGCGGCGACTGACCGGTCGCTGATGACAGCCACATTGTTTTTTGCATCCGACGAAAGGTCCGCTATGAGTTGCTCCACGGCTCGATCGGTTGTGGCTTGATTGCGACTCACGAGGGTTCCCTCGTAGTTTAGAAACAGAAGTCTTTGTTTTGCCAAATGATACTGCTTCTTCAAATCAAATTGGTTGAGCTTTTCCATCCTTATAATGGAATTACTTCAACCGCGATGCCCTGGCAACGGCAGGTTTTACTTCCGTGCCAGCGTGCTTTTCATCTTTCAGGTCCATGTCGAGCACAACGGGGGCCGCAATGAATATTGATGAATAAGTCCCGACTACAATCCCGATGAACAGGGCAAACGAAAATCCGCGAAGAACCTCACCACCGAAAAGCAGTAACACGATTACAACGAACAATGTCGTACCAGATGTAATCAAGGTGCGACTCAATGTAATGTTCAAAGCGTCGTTAAACACCTGCTTTCGTTCTGCTTTTGAACCAAAGCTCAATTGCTCCCGGATGCGGTCATAGATAATAACAGTGTCGTTGATGGAATAGCCTATGATGGTGAGTATTGCCGCGACGAACACCTGGTCTATTTCGAATGGGAATCCGAGAACAGCAGCGATTCCAAATGCAGCAAAGACAAACAGGGCATCGTGAAGCGTGGCAATGATGGCTCCAGCGCTGTATTGCCATTTTCTGAATCGGAACAACAGGTATAGAAAAATTCCAAGCAGAGAAAAAAGACTCGCTTTGAACGCGGAATTCTTTATGTCGTCAGCCACTGTGGCACCGACTTTAGATGAACTGGAAATGGTGAAGTGCTCTGAATCGACTTGTGACTCCCGTGCCGTGTATGTCAAACCGCTGAAAGACATGACGCCCTGGATCAAAGCATTCTTAATTTTCTCATCAGCCTGGTCGGAGTCGTCATCGATGAGGTAGGACGTCGTTACCTTCAGAACGTTGTTACCACCGTAGTTCTTTACTTCGGTACCTTGATTTTCGAAGCTGTTTGCTAGCGCCACGCGTACGTCAGTTGCCACCACCGGTTGGGCAAACGCGACGACATACGATCGCCCTCCTTTGAAATCGACACCCAGGTTTAGACCGTTGACAATGATTGCGATGAACCCTATCGTAATGATGATTCCTGATATCACGTAGGTAACTTTGCGTTTCCCGATAAAATCAAAATTTCTAACTCGTTCAAAACGACGGGAGAATCCCGTTGTGAACGATACGTTTGATTCATCTCCGTTCCGAACCATCCATTCGATGATCACCCGGGAGATGTAAACGGCTGAGAAAAAGGAAGTTCCTATACCGATCATCAAAGTGATCGCGAAACCCCGAAGCGGACCCTGCCCGAGCATAAATAGAAACAATGCTGTCAGGAACGTAGTCAGGTTTGAGTCGAAAATAGAAGCAAAGGCGCGTTGATAACCTTTTGTAATGGCGTCGCGCAACCTTCGACCGTTTCGTATCTCTTCGCGGATGCGCTCAAAAATCAATACGTTGGCATCCACTGCCATGCCCATCGTTAATACAATGCCGGCTATTCCCGGCAAGGTCAGCGCTGCATTCAATTGAGCCAGGATACCAAGAATAAAAAACACGTTGAACAGCAATGCAATGGTGGCAACAAGGCCGCCTTTTGAATAATACGCGACCATGAATAATACGACGATCGCTAAACCACAAGCCATTGAAATGAGTCCCTGGTTCTGCGCCGTCTGCCCCAATGTAGGTCCTACTATCGCTTCCTCAACAATTCTCGTAGGTGCCGGGAGCGAACCTGCCTTCAACACGTTCGCGAGATCTTTTGCTTCTTCCGTTGTAAAAGAGCCAGTGATCTGTGAATTGCCGTTGGGTATCTCTCCCTGAACTGAAGGTGCCGTATAAACATATTTGTCAAGAACGATAGCTATTCGGCCTGGAGGATTTTTGCTTGACGCATTCGCGGTAATTTTTGCCCACTGCCTTGCACCCGTAGCATTCATATTCATCGATACTGCGGGACGCGCATACTGGTCATAATCCATCCTGGCATCAGTAATAACGTCTCCTTCGAGTAGTGCTTTTCCTGCACGACCATAATTGTAAAAATTAAGCTGAAGGTCTTCAATCCCGGGAGTGACGTCAGGATCTGATTTTACATCCCAGAAATAGCCGATTGTCTTTGGAAAGATTGCCTGAACGTCTGCGCGGCGAAGAAGACGATTAACATCGCTGGTGTCTTTCAGGTTGTAGAAGAAAGGAGCCTCTGCGCTGCTAAACCGAAACAGCGGTGATATGGTATTGTTCAATAGAGAGTCACCTGATATACCGGATGTGTCGGTCTTGTTCAGCATCCTTTCAAGGTCTGACGCAGTGGTGTCTGCCGGGAGTTTTGACAGATCAGAACGTTTGGATGATGACTTTCCTTTTGATTGTTCCTTAACAATCAGGGAATTTATTGCTGTCAGCGAACGGCTTAAATTCGGATCATTTGGTTCAACTATTTCCCAAAATTCAAGATGGGCCACGCCCTGGAGTAACTTGCGCACTCGTTGAGGGTTGTCTGCGCCCGGTATCTCGATTTGAATTGCGCCCGTTCCCTGAAGTCTTTGAATGTTTGGTTGTGATGTGCCAAAATGGTCGATGCGCGTTTTCAGGATCGTAAAGGATCTGTCAATGCCTGATTCAATTTCGCTTTTAAGAAACGTAATGACAGCCGCATCATTAGCAGAAGAACTTATGCGACCACGGGTGTTCGACGAAGAAAATAACGTCGACAGTTTATCATTTGGATTGTCTTCCCTGAAGGCAGAATAAAAAAGGTCGACAAAATTCTCCTGGCTTTCGCGCTGAAGTATTCGGGCCTTTTTAAGCGCTGATAATATTTTGGGGTCTTGTTTATTTCCGGCCAGCCCGATAATAATGTCTGCCGGAGATACTTCAAGTACTACATGCATACCTCCCTGAAGATCCAGGCCGAGACTTAGCTCATTCTCTTTTACATCTTTATAGGTATATTCTTTTCCAAGCAGGTCGTAAACAGTCTTATTCCACATCGAGTCGAGGTAGACTTGTTTTTTTGATAAGCTCACATTGCCATTTGCCTCAGTAGCAAATGCAAGTGCATCCTGCTGTACTTTCCTGGATACAAACGTGAATGATAAGTAGTATAGGCACAATAATGTGATAATGATCGAAAGGACGACGACAACTCCCTTGTTACGCATCGTGAAGGATTTTAAATGTGAAAAATGAAAACAGTAGATGCTGCCCATGAAAAAAGGCACATCATGAATTGAATAAAGGAGGAAGTCGCTTAGGGAGCGTTAGGCGAAATGATCGATCGGAAGAGAACTTTGTGTAGTACCGTCAAACGCGGTGCATCGGGCACATGGGTTGGTCCATCGTGTTCGTCGTTGTTTACGAGAGCGATCACAAATGCGAACGTGAGAGAACTTATCGATGTAACGGACACATGGGGAACTGCATCGGATGCGCTTAAATGAGTGCTTCCGGCACCACCATGATCGGCACCGCTACCTGAACACGGAAGTTTATTCTGATCAGAACCAATGGTAATAACCGGCGAGTGGCAATAGCCCGGCCTCTGTTCCAACTCAATAGACGTGTCCGAAGAAATCACAGCCCCGATCGAAGTGGAGATTGAGAACGAGAAAAGCGTTCCGAATATCAGGGCAATATAGAGCTTGTTAAGGCGCATAACGCGAGGCCGAATTCAGCAATTTTCAGGTCAAATCCAAAGTCAATGTTGTTAAAGATTGGTTAGAAAGCGAACAGTCTGCGAAAAAGGTCCGCTTTTCGTCCTTCCATTTTTCGCATTGGCAAATTTATGCATCGTGATAAGTGACAATTGGGTAGGCGGTTTATCTCAACCATCCAGCTTAGGAATTTTTGCCGGGCTCGTTGCAGGCAACCAGTCTTTTTGATTTCTGGATACAGCGTGCCTTCCGGCAAATGGGAGCTGAATTTTGCTCGCGTTTTCGAGATGGAATGATGCCTCAGATGGAACAATTCGAAAGACTTTTTAAGAGGGACCTGGTATTGCGTGAATATCTTGCTATAGAGCGGACCAGGATGGCTAACTACCGCATTATAGGCCTGCTCATTATCTTTATTGGTGGTATCATCTAC
>DASRSO010000144.1:0-6175 GCA_035656375.1 Cyclobacteriaceae bacterium
TTCCGATTGGGGATGGTCGAGAAGACTGATCGACTGCCCGTACATGAGGCCCATGGGCTGTATTACCCGGTAGAGCGAGTGCTCTGGATGCGAGGCCTTCCGGCTCTCGGCGGCAAGATTCTTCAGGAGCTCCTGTCGGAACTCGAGATATTCCTTTAACCAGCCTTTGTCTGCAGGCTTCATTAACGATTTAGGGGAGATTAAAAACCGGCGGAGAAGGTACGTTTTTTTTCAATACCTAAGTTTTGGGATTCTGATTATTGGAAAGTTTTCCAGCCTTTATCCGCAATTTCCCGTACCGAGTCCTCGACTTTGCTCTGGAGCTGCTCCTTAAACTTCTCCAGGCGGCCGGCGACTTCGGGATCAGTGGCCCCGATGATCTGGGCGGCGAGAATTCCGGCGTTGCGGGCGCCGTCGAGCGCTACCGTCGCCACCGGCACCCCGGATGGCATTTGGAGGATCGACAGCACCGAGTCCCACCCGTCTATCGAGTTGGACGATTTCACAGGCACGCCAATCACTGGCAGGGTTGTTAACGACGCCACCATGCCCGGCAGGTGAGCTGCGCCGCCTGCCCCGGCCACGATCACCTGTAACCCTCGCTTGCGCGCTTCGGTTGCGTAAGTCACCATACGTTTCGGGGTGCGGTGCGCCGACACAATCGTCACCTCGACCGGGATCTTCATCTCGTCCAGGAACTCGGCAGCCGCCTTCATCACTTTAAGATCCGATTGGCTGCCCATTATGATGCCGACCAGTGGTTTTGTCATGTGGTGACCTTTAATGTTTGCTTCACAAAGTTGATCTTCTTCTTCAGACTTTCAATGTCGCTGTCGACGATCGTAATGTGGCCCATTTTCCGGAAGGGCTTGGTGATCTTTTTGCCGTAGAGATGAACGTGGGTGCCAGGCTGTTGAAGAACTTCTTCGAGACCGGAATAATTGGCGGTACCCGAATGACCTTCTTCGCCGAGGAGGTTCACCATTGCTGCCGGAAGTACGGCGCGTGTATCACCGGGTGCGAGATCCAAAATTGCACGAAGATGTTGTTCGTACTGCGACGTAACGTTGGCTTCGATCGTATGGTGGCCGCTGTTGTGAGGACGGGGAGCGATCTCGTTAACGAGAACCTTTCCATCTTTCGTTACAAACATTTCGACAGCGAGGAGGCCAACCATTTTCAAAGAGGTAATTATTTTGGTGGCGAGTTGTTGGGCTGTGTCTTCTGTTGAGGGTGAGATCTGCGCAGGAGAGATTAAGTATTCAACAAGATTCGCTTCGGGGTGAAACACCATTTCGACAACGGGAAATGCCGCCACCTCACCCTTTTCATTTCTCGAAACAATAACTGCAATCTCTTTTTCGAAGTCGATCAGTTTTTCGAGAAGCCCAGGTGCATCGAATGCCTTTGGAAGATCGGCGCGAGTGCGAAGTATCTGCACACCGCGACCATCGTATCCTTCTTTGCCCAGTTTGTTGACAGCAGGCAGAAGATGCGCGTTGGCAGCAACATCGGCACGGTTCGAAGTGAGAATAAAGTCGGCGGTAGGAATGCCGTTGTCTTTATAGAATTGTTTCTGGAGTCGCTTGTCCTGGATGAGCTCTATGATCTCCGGTTGAGGGAAGACCTTCTTGCCACGCCTCACAAGTTCTTTAAGGGCAGCGGTGTTTACGTTTTCGATCTCGATCGTAAGGAGGTCACACTTTTCTCCGAAGGCGAGTACTGTATCGAAATCTGTGAGCTTGCCACAGGTGAAGTTCGAGATCTGGCTGCACGGGGCATTCTGATCGGGGTCGAGGATATTGAATTCGATATTGAGATCAATACCCGATTGGATAAGCATTCGGCCTAACTGGCCGCCGCCGAGTACACCGAGCCGGAAGTTTTGATAAAATTTATTTGCCATTTACGAGACGTGCCGAAACGATCTGGTCGCCTACTTCAATTTTGTGAACAACGTCCATTCCTTCGATCACCTCTGCAAAGATCGTATACTTTCCGTCTAAATGTGGTGTGGGTGAATGAGTAATAAACCACTGCGTTCCTTCGGTGTCTTTTCCTGCTGAAGCCATGCCGACACTACCGGTCTTGTATTTCCTTCGTGAGAATTCGGAACGAATGGAATAGTCTTCACTACCGAAGCCGTCGCCGCGGCTGCAGCCTGTTTGTATTACGAAGTTTGGAACTACACGATGAAAGAATTTGCCATCGAAATACTTGTCGTTCACGAGTTTCACGAAGTTGACTACGGAGCCTGGTGCTTCTTCGATGAACAACTGCATGATAATTTTACCTTTTGAGGTTTCAATCACTACTTTCTGGTCCCGGTCGATCGTAGCTGCAAGTTTCCAGTCGATCGGGTGATTGAATTCGTTCTTCAGGGGCTCGGGTTCGGGAAGTCCTTTGAGATAACTGAGTGCCTGGTCGAGAGGAACGTACGTTTCGTAGTCGCGTGGGAGTGAGAGTTTGGATTTTGCTGTTTCGAGAAAGAATACGTCGGTGATAAGTTTTTTGAAACCGAGTGTTGAGTCCTGGAAAGCATCGCAGACCGGAATGATTGCTCCCTGGTCGCCGTCGATGATGATGTGTTTGTATATCTCGACAAACTTCGAAGATTCTTTTGGTGTGCGGCGGTTAATACGGACGATTGCAGACGCGGCAGTTGACTTGATAACTTTTTCTTTCGCGCTTTGAAACTCCTGGAAAATGAAATCGGCGTTGTCGGTTTGCGAGAGCGCGTTGAGCAACGCCGCTTTCTGATAAGGATTTTTCGATTGTGAGTAGAGGGCTTTAACCTCTTCAACGGGTGAAGGTGATTTTTTTAAAAGCCATTCATAGAGCGTGGCCTGTGTGCGCCAGTTTTTAGCGCTGCTTGCCCAGCTTTCCACCGGTACCGCCCCGGTTAAATTAATTATCACTTCCGCTGCCGCAACATTCACATGCGCATTCTCATCGTTCAATAATTTTTCGAAGACTGGTTTTGCCTTCTCCCATGGTTGTGTCCTCAGAGCACGCGCAGCACTCACGCGCACACGATAGTCGGTATCTTCTGCTGCTTTAGTGACAGCAGGCAACGCAGCTGGCGGATCAATTTTAGCCAGTGCGCTAACCACAGCCATTCGAATCTCCGGATCGGCATTCGTCGCAGCAGCAATCAAACCTTTCTCTACCTCGGGGGTTGATTTAAATGCAGACCTCGCAAAAAAATGCGCTGCACCAAGAGACGAATCCAGTTTCGATAAGGCAAGGTTTGTCGTTATGCCATCCAATACCCCACGAAGTCCGGCACGGTAAACACCCCACGCATCGCCATCGGAAGGAAAGGCCGACAATTCATCTTTCGTTATAACCTTTCCCATTGCTTCCATGATCTCATGCTGAACCTCCGGCTCATCACCCAGTTCACCATATTGCAGCCACTTCATCGACGTTGGCTTATACATCTGCCCTAAGGCAAAAGCAACGTTCAAACGTGTTTCAAGATCTGGCGTAGCAACTCTTCCGAGTGTATCAATTGCACTTGTATCCTGAACAGATCCGAATGCCAGTGCTGCGGCCCTTCGATACTCGTCTTTGTCGGAATAAAGAAATGAAACAAGGCTGTCTGTTTTGCGGCGATCCTGCAGGTCAGCAATCTTGCGGAAATTGTCGTCTGCGAAATGGTTCCTGGATGTTGTCGACTGGCTTGCTTCTTTGTCTGCGCAGGCTGCACAAACAATAAGCGCAATTATACAACTGCGTCTCATGAATTCTTCTTTGCAAAATCGACGACATCATTGAATTCGATGCCGGTCATACGAATGGAATAAAGGAGCAACCTAACTTCTTTCACGTGAACATTTCCATCGGCCTCTGAAAGATGGTAGAGATGTGCGAAGGCACGAAGCTTCTCCTGTTCGGTGCATTGATTGAGGTGATCGATACCGAGTTGATAGATCTCTCTTTCTTTTTTTGTCTGCAGGTTTTGACTGAATTCTTTGAAGATGTCTTCAGAGATGCCTTCTTTTCCTTTGATCAGGGTTAGCGCCCTTGTCTCTACTTCACTTACTTCTCCATCAGAGCTAATGAGAAGATGAACCATGTACAAAAGGCCGAGGTGGTAGTTCTTATTGATAGCCATCAAGGCTCAATATAAAGAATTAGGATAGAAATTGGTAGGCCGCCAGCGCACTCAAATATGCAAGACCGGTCATGTAAGAAAGTTGGATAAGTGGCCACTTCCATCCGCCGGTTTCGCGCTTTACGATGGCAATTGTGCTCATGCATTGCATCGCAAACGTGTAAAAGATCAATAAAGAAAAACCGACGGCCATTGTAAACCTTGGCCCGCCCGTTTCGGGATTTATTTCATTTTCAAGGCGTTCCCGGATCGTCAGTGTGTCTTCCGTGCTGCCGAGACTGTAAATAGTAGCTATGGTTCCCACGAATACCTCTCGTGCAGCGAATGATGTGATCAACGCAATACCAATCTTCCAGTCGAAGCCCAGGGGACGGATCACCGGCTCTATCGCCTTACCGATAACACCCGCATAAGAATGTTCGAGCTTGTATGCTGCCACCCTGTCGGCCAGGCCTTGCTCTGTAAGCCGTTGGTTGGCGGCCTCTTCGAGCACTACCTGTTCCGCCTTCTCCATTTCTTCGCCGGGTCCGAAGCTTGCCAAAACCCAAAGAACGATAGAGATAGCGAGGATCACCTTGCCTGCTTCGAACACAAATGTCTTCGTCTTGTCGACGATCGTAATGCCCACGTTCTTCCACATTGGCCAACGGTAGGTCGGCAGCTCCATGATGAGATAGCTCCGTTCTTTTACGTTGATCAAAAACTTCATCGCGAGGGCCGACAGTATCGCAGCGAGAAATCCGAGCAGGTACAGCCCCATCATAACCACGCCCTGTAAATTGATGAAGCCCCAGATCATCCGATCGGGGATCGTAAGTGCCACCAGGATTGTGAATACAGGCAGGCGCGCCGAACAACTCATGAAGGGCGTTACGAAAATGGTGATCAATCTATCCTTCCAGTTCTCGATCGTTCGGGTTGCCATAATAGCTGGTATCGCGCAAGCCCAACCCGACATCAACGGCACAACACTCTTGCCGTTCAATCCGAACCTGCGCATGATCTTATCCATTAGGAATACCACGCGGGCCATGTATCCTGTTTCTTCGAGCACGGCGATGAACGCAAACAGCACAGCGATCTGCGGAACGAAAATTACGATGCCACCGATGCCTGGAATGATGCCTTGTGAAATGAGGTCGAACAACGGGCCATCAGGAAGCGACTTATCGAGCCACGCGCTGGCCGAAGCAAACAGTCCATCGATGAGATCCATTGGTATCTGCGCCCACGCGAAGATCGACTGGAATATGAGGAACAGCAGTGCAAAGAAGATCGCGTAACCCCAAACTTTATGAGTAACGACCTTGTCTATGCGATGCGACGTTTTCTTCCACCCGGGGTTTGGCGCTTTAATGATCACCTGGTTTAACAGGTCCTGGATGAACTCGTAACGGCGAATAGTTTCGGCACCCTGGTATTTGCCCGGAAAGAAGCTGATCTCCTTTGCCAGGTTGTGGATGTATAATTTTTGATTTGAATCGAGATGTGCGAGGCTATCTGGCTGCTGAAGGAACTGGTATGCTTCGTACGTGGTGCGGAGCTGAAAGCGCTCTTTGATTTTCTCAACAACGGGCATCACTTCCTTATCGATGCTGAAGATTCGCCTGGCAGACGCACTCATTCTTTTAGAAAGGACCTCCTTAAGCTCATCAATGCCCTGGCCATTGCGTGCATTCACCATCACTACTGGAATGTCGAATGCGAACGAAAGCTTTTTGATGTCGATGCTCTGGCCCGACTTTGCAGCGAGGTCCATCATCGTGAGCACAAGAACAACAGGCAGACCCAGGTCGATCAGTTGTGTAAGTAATAGAAAGCTGTTCTTAAGATTGGTAGCGTCGGCGATCACCACAACTTCATCGGGATAGAACTCTCCGTTGTGATCGGCAAAGACTTCGGCAACAATTTTTTCGTCGAGCGTTCTTGCATACAGGCTGTAGATGCCCGGGAGATCCATAAGATCTACGCTGCTGCCATTTACGCTAAAGATGCCGGTGCGTTTCTCTACCGTTACCCCTGGAAAATTTCCCGTCTTCTGATTAAGGCCGGTAA
>DASRSO010000145.1:0-5313 GCA_035656375.1 Cyclobacteriaceae bacterium
CTGAGATATGGTAATAACAGACGATGACCGGTGCCGGGACTATTCCTTCTTCTCGTCGCCCTTATGCAAGAACCAGGAAGACACAAATCCTGTAAAGGTCCCGAAAAGTCCAACGCCGGCCGTCATTAATATTACGCCGACTATTCGTCCGCCGGTTGTGACAGGAAACCTGTCGCCGTAGCCGACGGTGGTGATTGTGACGTACGACCACCATATTGCATCTTCCGCAGTTTTGATATTACTTTTTGGATCGGTCTCGAGTTGCAGGATACTTATCGATGCAAAAATTATCAGCAAGAGTGCAAGAACACCTACGGTACCGAATGCACCCTGTGCCCGATTGGTAAACATATGGTTTATGATGTGACGGGTTGAGCGGAAGGCTCTTAATATCCTGATGATCCTGATCAACCGAAAGGCTCGCCCGGCTCTAAGGAAGTCGACATTTGGAATGCTGGCGAGTAAGTCAATCCATCCCCATTTCAAAAACGCGAGTTTGCTGGGCGCGTTGTACAGCCTGACGATAAATTCGATGAGGAAGAAAACACATATTCCGTTGTCGACATAAGCCAGCACCCTGGAGACTTCGGGTGGAACGACGAAGAAGACGTCGATTGCGAGGGCTATCAGTACGTACACTGAAAGTACCAGCACGAGCATGTCTAGAATGCTGAGACTGGTTTTGTTGTCGGGTGTTTGTGTTTCCATCACTGATATTTCCAGCTGGCGACTCCGCCGTGATGAGAACATGCACCAGACCCGGTAGCGGTTGATGTGGTGCCGTCTTTACAGTTGGCCCCGATGCGTATGCAGTTGGCGGGAGGAGCGGGTGGTTCCGGTTCAGGGGGTTCGGGGTCGGGGTCGGAGGAAGAACAAGCGACGAGGAGCAAAAGAAAAAGGATGCGGAGGAAGCTGATTTTTTTCACTGTAGGGGTGTTTGGTGGTGGACAATAAAAAAGCCCATGATCCACCGGTGGTTGGGTGGACTATGGGCTCAGAGATAAAGATATGATTTTGCCTGGTATTCCTTACGGGGCCGTTCCATCATGGTATTTGGTGGGAAATCATTGTTCCGGAAAACCTTACAATCTCGACACGTTCTGACCGCATAATGCGACCCGCCTGGCCGCTATCGCGTATCTAGCACTTATTAAACAGGACGCTTATGACAACATCAGACTGGATTTCATTTTTTGGTATAGCAACCGGGCTTGTAACCACCATCGGAAGCACAATAGTGCTTGCATTCAAAATGGGATCGCTCCACAACGAGGTAAGAGCCATTGCCCGCGACGTTGACGACATAAAGTCACGAAGACTTCCCTGGATCGAGTTTACCATAGCATCGATCCTTGCAAAACTCAATGTACTGTGGACCGAGCACCTGGCACGGTCGAATTCACCGATTGCCTTAAACGAAGCTGGCCTTCGTGCATTAGAGGCATCAAATATTGGCGAGTTCGCCAAACAACATTATTCAGAAATACTCTCGCGTGTTAAAGAAGCCAAACCGCTTAACGCTTACCAGGCGCAACAGGAGTTGATAGTAGCAGTAGCGAGTTACGGAAACATTGAACCCTATAAGCTAAAGCTTCAAAACGCAGCATTTGCAAGCGGCCAGGATGTTAATTCATTGTTGTTTATAGCTGCACTGTCTATACGAGACAGGGTTGTTTCGGATTTGGGGTTTAGTGGTGAGATTTCTTTTTGAGAAACAAAAAGACCAGTGAACTTCACTGGTCTTCTTTATCGAGGTCTTGAGCGTACAATTTTCGAATCATTTCGTGAAAGATCTTGAAAATCTGGCTGGATTAGGGTTGTAGTCTGATGCATAATTTTGAGCATCGGTTATCGATTTACGTCTCGCATTAAATCACCTTGGAGTCCATTGCGCAATCGGTATACATAATTCAAGATGCAAGCGATCAAAATCATTTCAGATTCAATCAACAAAAAGGTTCGATGTACTCCATTATGATTTCACTCCGAATCCTCTTCATCTACTAGTTTACCTCTCGCCCAGCGCGCCCCCAATGATTCACGTGATGCCTCTTCTCCATAGCCTAAATCAAAAATTTCATTTAAAGTATCATCCCGCAGCACTAATTGCTGAAGGGCGACGATTTTGATGTCTTCTGGCCCTTGATCACCAGTTAAAAATTGCCAATCGCCGTTATACTCATGAACAACACGCAAGATCGGCTGGCGAAGGTCTAACCATTGTCTGGTTGTAAATGCAACGAGGTTTTTCGGCTCCCTAAACTTGAAGTCTGCATTCCTATCCAGAAGAGGTTGCCTGTAGCTGAATTCCTCTTCGAAGTCTTTGTCCCAAGGAAAGCGATTGCCACGATCTGTCCACACTAACTGTAACGCTGGGAAGTCAGCCGACCTATAGAAGTCGATAGCGTAACCAAAGTAATCTCTTAAGTTTCGTCTGTCAACCTCAACAAATTCTGACGTGCCTGTCTCAAAAAAGTCTGTATAGGTCTTCCCTGCTTGAAGCTTTTGTCCGCTTTTAACAACGTCAGCTGCAAGATTAATTATCTCATGAAGAGTTTTGATCGTTAACCCAAATGAAATTAGCTCTGGATGTCCGAATTTTTTCCATAGTCCGATGCTGTAAGCAAACGAAGGCAGATAGTCTGTTGCTTCAATTATGATGACAGTCAGCCCGTGCATTTCTATATCTGCGATTGTTTTTTGATGGTCTCTACAATTATGGTCGTCGTGGGGTGTTTTCATTGTTCAAAGTAATTTTGTGGCATTAGTCAATCTCTTCAACCATTGCATCTTAATCAATTTTCAACTTATCATTCACTTTCGGTAAGACATATATACTTATAAGCACATGGTTTATAATACCAAGTGCCAATTCAAGTTTATACATCGACAATCCTTTCATTTTATGAACAGAGTCATTTCCAATTATTCGAAGCTTATCGAGTATAGGAAGCTCAGATTTTGAAATAAATCGTCCATTATGAAGACCCTGAATTTTTTGGGCCAAATTACGCCCGGATATTGATTGATCATTACAAACTGCCTCAACCAATGTCCGCAATCCCACACCAGAAAGAATGGGGGAATTTGTTTCAAACGCGGAAATGACTTCATTATAGAAGCCTCTTATTTTTCGCGGAAGAGATGATTGAAATTTATCCGGCAAAAAGTTATAAACACTAGGCTGTGCATCCTCATCGGGGTAATTAAAATGTACAGGCTTGGATCTCTTCGTTCGCCTTAGAATTTGCAAGAATGATATAGTATTGCATCCCATACACTCAACAACACTATACTCTTCATGCCGAAAAAAATGCCCCGCATATTTTTTCAAAAACAGAATTGCATGATTATTAAAACGCTCGCAGTCATTGCAATACGTCAAGATTGTTTTCGTCATAAGCCGAGGGGTATTGGCTTACTAAGTTTAGAAAAGGCGTCCGCATTACAAACAAAAAACCCTGAATCAATCGATCCAGGGTTTCTCAGAGGTCTTGAGCGGATTCGAACCGCTGTAGGAGAACAATTATTAAGCAGAGCCTGAGCGCTGCAAAAGTTCCATAAACAAAAAGACCAGTGAACTTCACTGGTCCTCTTTATCGAGGTCTTGAGCGGATTCGAACCGCTGTAGGAGCTTTTGCAGAGCTCAGCCTAGCCACTCGGCCACAAGACCATTATGTGGATGGTCGCACTCTCGCACAACCACCCACAATATTATTCAATTATTCACTCTTTCCACCACTCATCTTCTCCTTCAAAGCCGCAAGCGCATCCAAATCACCCAACGTCGACTTCTCAGTCTCATTGTTGATCTTCTCAATCGTCTTGCCCTTCGGAGCAGGCTTCTTGCCAGCCGGCTTCGCCACTACCTTGTCTTCCTCCTCGTTCGACCATGTCGCCTTGTGACTCAACGCAATACGACGATCGTCCTTAGAGAACTCAAGTACCTTGAAGTCGAGGCTCTCTCCTACTTCCGCCTTCGATCCATCCGCCTTCGCAAGGTTCTTCACCGAGCAGAAACCTTCCAGACCATAAGGAAGCTCAAGGATCGCACCCTTGTCGTTCTTATTAACAACTGTGCACTTGTGAGTCGAACCAACTGTGAAGATCGTCTCGAACGTATCCCACGGGTTCTCTTCCATGTGCTTGTGGCTCAACGCCAAACGGCGGTTCGTCGCGTCAAGTTCGAGGACTTTCACGTCCATCTTCTCTCCTACCTTAATGAACTCAGAAGGATGCTTGATCTTTCTTGTCCAGCTAAGATCCGATACGTGTACGAGGCCATCGATACCTTCTTCGAGCTCCAGGAAGAGACCAAAGTTGGTAAGGTTGCGAACGATACCAGTGTGGGTAGTTCCGATAGCGTACTTCGTGAGAACATCCTGACGTGTCCACGGGTCGGTCGTAAGTTGCTTGATACCAAGCGACATCTTGCGCTCTTCGCGGTCGATCGTCAGAACAACTGCTTCGATCTCGTCGCCAACCTTGATGAAATCCTGGGGATTGCGCAGGTGTTGCGACCAGCTCATTTCACTTACGTGGATCAAACCTTCTACACCAGGCTGCAGCTCGAGGAACGCGCCATAATCTGCAACGTTCACGATGCGGCCTTTAACCTTAGATCCAACCTGTATGTCTGCAGGAAGTGAATCCCATGGATGAGGCGTAAGCTGCTTCATGCCAAGAGAGATTCTCTTCTTATCCTGATCGAAATCAAGCACAACGACTTTCACAGTCTGATCGAGCTTCAACACCTCTTCAGGATGGTTGATGCGACCCCATGAAATATCTGTAATGTGGAGAAGACCGTCTACACCGCCAAGATCGATGAACACACCAAAGTTTGTCATGTTCTTGATAACACCTTCCAACACCTGGCCTTTGTCGAGGTTGGTGAGGATAGCTGCCTTTTGCTGCTCGAGATCTTTCTCGATGAGCACCTTGTGCGATACAACAACGTTGTCGTTGGTGTAGTTGATCTTCACAACTTTCACTTCGATCGCCTTGTTTACATATACGTCGAAGTCGCGGATCGGCTTCACGTCGATCTGTGAACCGGGCAAGAAAGCCTCGATGCCGAATACATCGACAATAAGACCACCTTTTGTGCGGCGCTTCACAAAACCTTCGATCACCTCATCCTTGTCAAGAGCTGTTTGTACACGCTCCCAGCCTTTCACGAGTTTCGCTTTGCGGCGCGACAGGATCAACTGACCCATAGCGTTTTCGCGTTCTTCGATGAAGAGGTCGACAGTATCGCCGATCTTCAGATTGGGCATGTCTTTGAATTCAGCGAGCGGCACAAGTCCGTCC
>DASRSO010000146.1:0-24840 GCA_035656375.1 Cyclobacteriaceae bacterium
AGATGATCATGTGAATTTTGGACACCTCTACATGGGCATCAGTAAATTGTATTCGGCCCGAGGCGACTTCAACGAGATGGACCGGTGTTTCAATCTCGGAGCGCAGATCCTGTCAAACCGAATCGGCCCGGGCTGTCGCCCAATAATGGAAGGACTTATCGAAGCGACCACCACCAGCGAAAAACTTTATCGTGCCGGGGAAGTCCCCGAAGCTGCGTATAAAGCTTTGCGCCGTGGAATGGCCAGCTTGATCCAGTCGGATGTTGACGCCGTTAAGATACTTCTTGGCGCATACAACCCGCATTTTCACCGCACCATCGATGCAGCCGCAGATGAACTGCTTGACTCCGGCGATGAGGCTGGTGCAGCCAGGCTGCAGGCCGAAGCTGCCGAACTCAGGCGCCTCACTAACCTCTACAGCCAGATAAGGTATGATCATCTTCCTCACAAAACACTTGAGGGTGATGAAAAGGAAGCAGCAATAGTTTTGCTTAGAGAAAAGATCAGCCTACCCGAAGATCCAGAAAGAGTAGAAATCATAAAGATCGATCTGTCTTTCTTCAAGACATTCAGACTTTACAAGATCACCTACAAGAACACACCTTTGAGCGCCGACCGGTTTGTGCTGATGAACGATAGAGAAATAACGCCAATAACCCGTGCTCTGCGACAGGTACTGGAGCATATTGAAGCCGACGGCGTAATCGACGTCAATTCCGCGATGGACTACTTTATATTTTTTTACGATTGCCAGGCCGGCTTCTTTATCATCCGGAACGCTGACGACGTGCCGTGGCGGTTAAACGCCGACGTAACAGAATCGGATAAAGCGAATTTCGCAAAATGGATCACACACCCAAAGATCATTTCCGCAAGCGATGATCTGATAACAATTCGGGCGTTGATGGTGAGCGGAGATGCAATCTTCCGGTGCGACTTTGATATTCATCCGAAACCCGTAACCAACAGCCATGGAACTTTCAATGCCGGGATGTGCTTTCAGCGAAACGATTGGCTTTATACGTTTAAAAGTGACGACTCACTTCTGCTGTCAGGGTACGTGATACAAGATGGTGTGGAAGTCAAGGTAAAGACTGACATCGATGGAAATCCTGTTGAGCTGTCGGACGATGAAGAAACATTCTGTGGGCTTAACATCGCTCACATGCCGGTGTACCAGGCCAGGAAGCTTCGGACAACTGACGACCTCATATCGCAGTTGCTGCCATTGTCGAAGCAGTATGCCGACCTTGTGGCGATCATGATCCCCGGCGAGGAAATGGAAGGTCTTTCAATGCATATTTCCTCCAGGGCCGCGGAATTTACGACGCAATTAACCAGGGAAGAAAAAATAGATTTCGACAACCTTAAGGACTTTGTCAGGACCGTGCTTCGGGTTGTGGTTCAATACCGCGCACTTGTTATCCAGTCGATCCCCGACGAGAACGACTGGCGCATCAAGACGGTAGATATGCATTTGAACCTGTATAATTACCTTTTGAGTGAGTT
The DNA here is from genome assembly GCA_035656375.1 of Cyclobacteriaceae bacterium. Taxonomy (GTDB): domain Bacteria; phylum Bacteroidota; class Bacteroidia; order Cytophagales; family Cyclobacteriaceae; genus ELB16-189. The sequence goes on from DASRSO010000146.1 coordinate 1,510, forward strand.
GGATAAGACCACGACAAGCTCCTAAAATCTCGCCGGCACGACCTGGACCCCTAATGCAAATCCGAGCGCGCTGAACTTCGCGTCGTTCATACCAACCGTACCCCATCGTTCAGCGCCGCGCAGTATTCGATAGCTCGCGGTAGCTTCAAACTTAATGGCCTGGGTTAGGTTCAGACCCAAATTAACGGCCGGCTCTATCGCAAAGAAGTGCCCGTCTTTGCTTAGGCCCTGGTTGAAGCCCGCATATTCAGGGCTCTCTTTCGTTAGTGAGTTGCATATAAATTTTCTGCTCACATCTCCCCATCCAAGCAAAGTGCCAAAACCGAAGTTGACAGCCTTCGATGCGTTCACCGTGTAGTGTATTCTCCCACCACCATACGACATCTGCCAGTGAGCCCATTCGTTCAGTACCGGGGTGTAGGCAGCATCTCGTACGTAGTAGTTGTTTATTAATGAATTGTACTCAACCCCAACGAAAAGTCGATCATTTAAAAGAAACCCTGCCGCGGGGCTCACTATCACACCGAGATCTTTATCGATTTGTGTTAACCGGAAATTGATCTTTGCCGCGAAATTGATCTTCGTTGCCCCGAAGACTGTCGCCAACTCATCATTCTCACCTGTTTGTGCCGATGCGACAGCAGTAATGCCCATGAATAGCACCAGGAAGAGTGCCTTTCTGTAATTTTTCATTGTGATTATCTTTTCTTCGAAGGTATCGCGACACCTCTGAGAGCGGGTTGTCCATTTTGGCTAACCTTTCATAGCACTGGGACCCAGACCTCGCAGCACAACCCCTGCCCTTTTGTGATCTTCACAAAAGTCATGTGATCGCGGATCTTGAAGGCATTGTGCTTCGACCCTGCATCGATTAACTGGTAGACGAATGCAGGCGTGCCGGTGAAGCTTCCCCGGTATGTTACCACAAAGTAGCGGCCCGCGGAAATCCTCTTCCCAAAACTCCCGGAATGTGAAGGGTCAACCGAGATGCAGCCGATATCGACTCTCGAACCCGAGCTCACGCATATCACATCAGGCGAGGCAACAACCACATTATCGCCAGGCTGCAATGCGGCGATTTTATCGAAAAGGACAGCAGGATTGAATGTGTTCGCACGATTGTAATGGAAGTAACTTTCAGGTAGTTGTTGAAAGCGATGGCTTTCGATAGCTGGGTGATGCTCGAAGGGATCGGTGCCAAGTGATTGTAGACTACTGTCGATCGGCAGTGTCTTCAACGTCCTGAACCGCCCGGGGCTGCTATTGAAGTGCTGCGAAAATGCTTTGCTGAAAGAACTCTTCGTGTAATAACCAACTCGTTCCCCGATCTCTGCAACCGACCATGAAGAATGTCTGAGATATCCTGCTGCATTCTCGAGCCGATACCGTTTTACATATTCTCCAAACGGTTCACCGGTAATCTCGGTGTAGAGGTGATGGAAACGGTGGTAGGACAAATTCGCCATGTCGGCAAACGACCGAATATTCAGGCTCTCATCGAGGTGATTTTCGATGAAATTGTGAAACAACTGAATTGCCTGCTGATGCGACCTGCCCGGTATGTTCATCCTGCCAAAGATGACAATTTTTCGGGGCTTGGTATATGTAAGAAAATGCTGTGCTCCTCATTTCTGCTTGATCTACATCAACTTCTTTTCTGATACAAGTCAATGTAAAGCGCAAGCGATTGCAGTAACTTCATAGTCGAAGATGTACAACATAAAAAGAACGGAGATGATGATGAACACGACAACACACCATGAGAAACCCGGTATTGACTACATATTGATCCTGGTCCCCTTGATTTACCTGGTGATCCTGATCATTGAAGGTTTGTCAAAATAATATCAGTGCTTGTCTTTCTTTATGATAACCGAGGCTATCATCGAGATGAGCAGAAGAAACGCAATAACGATCAACGAAATCTCTACAGGAATTTTGATAAAATCGACGAAAGCCATCTTCAATCCAACAAACACCAGTATTGTTGCAAGTCCATATTTAAGATAAGTGAAATACTTCTCGATGCCGGCCAGTGCAAAGTATAACGAGCGAAGTCCAAGGATCGCGAACACGTTCGAAGTGTAAACGATGAATGGATTCTCAGAGATAGAAATGATAGCGGGAATAGAATCAACAGCGAAGATGAGGTCTGTTCCCTCTATCAGGATGACCACGATGAACAATGGTGTTGCCCACAATCTATTCTCACGCCTGACGAAAAATTTATCGCCTTCGAACGTATCTGTTACAGGAAAAAGTCTGCGGACAAACCTGACCAGTGGGTTCTTTTCCAGGTTCATGGGCTTGTCATCGCCGGTAACCATCCGGATGCCGGTAACTACCAGGAAGCCACCAAACAGGTAAATAAGCCAATGGAACTTGTGGATCAGTTCGATGCCGGCGAAAATAAAGATCACCCGCATTACCAACGCCCCGAGAATTCCCCAGAAAAGCACCTTGTGCTGATAAGATGCGGGTACGCTGAAATAAGAAAAGATCATGATGATGACAAAGATGTTGTCTATACTCAATGACTTCTCGACCAGGTACGCAGTGAAAAATTCAAGGGCTGTTTCCTTATCGAAATACCAGAATACAAAAAGGTTAAACAGCATTGCTAAACCAATCCACACTGCAGTCCACGTAAGGGCCTCCTTCACAGAGACCTCGTGTGATTTCCGATGAAAAACACCGAGATCCAGTGCCAGCATGCCCAGAACGAAAACACTGAAGCTTCCCCAAAGAATTGTTTCTTCGCTCATAATATTATTCTGTTAAGTCTTTAAGCCTATCATATCGCGTTCAGCAACTTTTTTTCGAACCCTGCTTAATGTTTCGGGGGTGATGCTGAGGTACGAGGCGATATGCTGTCGTGATGCCCGTTGAATTATCTCCGGGGCAACTTCCATTAGTCTAAGGTATTTCTTCTCTGCTGATAAGCTCATGTAAGCGACAAATCTTCGTTGCAATGCCGCTATATTATTCTGCATTAATAATCCGAAGAAGTGCTTCATAACCGGCAGCGCCACAAGCAGGTCTTCCATGCCCGATTTGCTGAGTTGCAGCAACTCACAATCCTCAAGGGCCTCAATATTGTACAGAGCATTGTCGCCCGACATAAAGCTCCCTACATCCGAAACCCACCAGCCTTCAATTGCGAATTGAACTACGTATTCGTTGCCTGCTTCATCGACAGTGAATGACCGTAACATTCCCTTCTCGACAAAGGTTATATATTGACACACATCACCTGCGTTCAGAATGTACTGGCGTTTGCGGACCTTTTTCGGAACGAAAAATTGCTTGAGAGTCTCGACGTCGCTTTCACTGAGGTCGACTTTCTCCTGGATGCATTCTATCAACTTATCAAACATACTAACGAGGGTCATTGTCATTAAACATTCTTACAGAAATCCTTACAGGAAGTAGTCTCCGGCGGCCTCGGGCTGATAGAGTACTTCTTCGATCCTGAAGGTTCCGATGCCATTTGGAACCCGCCAGGATACGATCTCATTCTCTTTACGGCCCAGCAAGGCCACGCCGATTTCCGAGAACACAGACACGCGCCGTTCACGAGGTTCGGCATCTTGCGGATAGGTGATGGTTATCTCTGCTTCTCTTTGGTTGGCCTGGTCTCTCAATTTGACCCGCGAGTTCATTGTGACCACATTTTTTGCAATTTTCTTTTGTGGCATCAGTTGCGCTGCACCGAGTCTCTCCGCAAGCTTGTCCGTCACCTTTGGCATGCTGGATCTAAGGGAAGCGAGTTCCACGAATCCCATTAGCCGTTGATAGTCGTTTACTGTTATTATCATCTTTATTTCATTTATTTTCTTTTTTCACTTTGCATTTAGATCCTATCAGATATTCAACGACGCGCGTATCCAACTCTTCAGAGCGGTGCGGTCATTGTTGTCAAGTTTCCTGAACGCTTTCTTATACTCTTTCCTGAATAGCTTCCTGTCGAAACTGATCTTTGATAAAATGACTTTTGAATACTCAAGAATGCTGAGCTTAAATTTCCTCTCACCCATGATAAATTTTAGATTTTGTACAAAGAATAAGCGCACCTGCGGCTATGCTGCCGAGGAGCGATTACAAAACGTAGAATGGAAAGCCGGTCCGTTAAACGGACGCTACGGAATGAAAGACGAGAGGAGCTGAATAGTGCTCAACAGGAGACGATATCGCATACAGCGACTGATCACTTGCAATGTTGCAACCGTTAAGAGCGGTACGTGTCGATATGGAGTACAGAGTGATCATCTGGGGCTTTTAGCGGCCTTATTATCGTAACGTGTTTAGGTGGTATTTTGTTCGGGGCGGACTTGCATTTAACCCTGGGTTTAAAAGTCCGGGCACAAAAAAACCGCCCATTTCCGAGCGGTTTCAATTTTTTCTGAGAGCCCCCTGTCGGGCTGCTGATTTTGTTGGAATCTGAGGAGATTCAACGGATTTGGAGGAGGTTCGATTCCGAGGCGGGCTTTTTCGCAGAGCTTTGCATTGGCCTGGAGTTTTATATAAGGATCAAAGAAAAACCCTTAGCGCTTAAAATTAGCTAAGAGGACAGAGCGGAGATCGTGGATTGGCACGCGAAACATTCGGCACTACCCTCTTAGTTTAAACAGATTGTTATCTTGGAATAACAGCGTGTGATAGATAATTTGCGGGATCTGGTGGCGATAATGGATCAACAAAGCCTCCAGCGCCACAAAACGGCTCGAGAGTATAATACCGGGATTGATCTCTTCAATAATCTTATCGAGACTTCCCGAAATAATTGAAAGGTAAAGGTGACCCGGGTCTTCGAGATATCGATTACTGCTCTTATACTTTCTCCTCATCTCGGAGACCTTCCCGGCCGGGTAGAATTCTTCGAAACACGAAAAAGCTACCTGGTTGTTTTGTTCTATAATTTTCTTAGCATCGGGAACTGTGAGGTAACAAACTTTGAAACCACCCTTCTGCAAATTGACCGCCATCTTGATAGTGGCCAATATGTGGCCAATCTCCAGATCAGCCAGGATCAGGACGTCGTACATAAAATAAGATCTAGTTCGCTTAAAGAAAAGAATTGCTCCGGGTCAGTCCTTACGCAAGACCCGGCCCGGGTTGGCTTTAGCAGCTTTAATAGTTTGCGAGCAAACCATAATGAATGCTACCATTGTCACGACTATAAGTCCTTCTCCCAACTCCATCGCGGTTAATTGGGCATGGTAGGTAATCATAGGGAAAACAACCCTCGAAAAGAATATATACGTGATCGGGAATGCCAGCAGTGACGCGAAACCGATCAGTATAAAAAATCCTTTGCTGAGAAACACGACAAGTGTGGTTTCACTAGCACCCATCACTTTGCGGATCGAGATCTCCTTCTTCCGGGCATCGGTACCAAATACGGCCATACCGAAAAGTCCGATAGATGCAATGCAGACCGCAAGAAAAGCAAGGAACCCTGTAACTTTCGTGAGTATGACATATGGCTGATACGAACGGCGGATCTCGTCGGTGTACACAGATGCTTGCAACGGGCTGCCGTCGTCAATCGTCTTCCAGATGTTATCCATTTTTGCGATCGCAACAGACCAGTCGCCATTGATCTTCACGTTTAAAACACCCAAGCCCTTTTCGGCATTGCGAAATACAAACGGACCGATCCGTGTTTCTAGTGTTCCATGATGAAAGTCTTTGACCACACCGATGATCGGAAACTTCTCTCCTTTGAAAACCACGAATTCCCCGATCGCTTGTAACGGAGACCCGATTGAAAATCGTTTCAAGAGTTCTTCATTAACCACCACTCCATGATCGGCTGTTTCGCCCGAAGGCTTAAAGTTGCCACCGGCTATGAACTGGTAGTCGTGCAACGGCAGGTAGCCTTGGCTTACGGTGTTATAGAACACGCGGGCCGAGTCTTGAGGATCCTTATACTTGAGATCTATGGTCGAAAAACTTGCGATACCATTCAACATAAGTGATCGCGACGTCTGTTCTACTTCCGACAGCTGCGAGAGCTCGTTGTTCAATCGATCGGCTTTGTCGGGACGTACATGAATATTGATGATGTTCTCGGTATTGAATCCCAGGTCGTAGTCGAGGAAATAACGGTACTGTTTGTAACCCATCAGGGTGGTCACAATGAAGATCAATGAGAACACGTACTGGATGATGACCAGCAATTTTCTCAGTGAGATCTTTCCATAGACTTTCATACCCGACGCATCGGCCAGTACTTGCAGCGGATTAATCCGTGATAAGACAACCGAAGGTATAATGCCGGCAATAAGACCGACGAATATCGCCAGGCCGATGAAACAAAGTGCAGTCACAAGAGATATGTTCATCGAGATCAGTTCGCTCAGGAAAGGCGTGAGCAACAAGAACTGAGGTCTGATCAACAGGAAAATGATAACTGCAAAGAGCAGCGCGATCAATGAGATCACGATCGACTCGAGAAGATTCTGTCTCAGGATATGCCCGGGCAGGCCGCCGACTACCTTGCGAATACCTGCGTCGCGCGACCTTCTCAAAAGGCTGGCGAGCGACAAGTTCGTAAAGTTGAAACATGCGGATATCAGTACAATTGCCGACAAGCCGACAAGGATCCACACAGCCAGCTTGGGCATTGTTTGCCCGATAGGATTAACAAGGTTTTCACCGAGTGCGATGTCGAGCATGGGTTGCAGATGCAACATGATCTTTTGCCTGTCGAGAGCAGCATTCTCTCGCTCGCTTATTTTATCAAGATTTGCCTGCAAGGCGCCCACGTCGTGTTTTTCGGGGAGAAGCAGGTACACATAAGTCTGGAAGATGCTTCGCCAGCTCAGGAAGCCCCCGTCGGCATCGGGACTTATGAGTTCCACGGTGGAGAATGAAACGAGTGCTTCGAACTTCATATGAGAAAGTTTGGGCACGTCCTCCATCAATCCGGTGACCTTGTAATTGGAAGTGTCTATCTGAATAGTCTTTCCAACGACATCGGTGTTTCCGAAGATCCGGTGGGCAGACCTTTCGGTGAGTACGATCGAATACGGTTCCTTCAATGCCGTGGCTGCATCGCCATCGATCAGTTTAAAGCTGAAGACATCGAAGAAAGATTCGGTTGCCCACATGCCACGCTGAAATAAATTATGGCCGTCGACTTTTACATTTCCTCCGAAGCCTCTTCGCAGCATGACTACTTGTTTTACACCGCTGGCGGAAGCTTTAATTTCCATTCCGGCTCTAACAGACGTCGATGCGAATCGCATGTTCGGCGCATCGCCGCCAGAACTGGAAGTGAATACGCGGTAGATTCGGTCTCCCTTGTCGTGAAAGCGATCGTAAGAGATCAGGTCGGCAAGGAATGTGATCAACAACAATCCTACGGACATGCTAATGCCAAGTCCGATGATGTTGATAGAAGAAAATAATTTGTTTCTTAAGATGCTTCGAAAGACAACTTTAATGTAGCTCTTGATCATCGTTATTTTCAGTTTGGTTGATTCAGTGCAATAATTTTTCAAATTGTTCCTGGTACGATTTACCAATGGGCAATTCAGTTTCGCCAATCCAGACGCTGCGTTTATCCGCACGGTCGATGTGCTTGAGTGAGATAATATAAGACCGGTGAAGTCGCACAAAAAGTGAACGGGGCAGCAGGGATTCCACGTCGCTCATTGTATACCTCGAAAGAATTCTTTTGTTCTTCAGCACGAATACCATGTAGTTCCCCTCACCCTCTACATAAAGGATCTCATTGATATTCACTTTAATTTTTTCGTAGCCGCTTTTAATAAAGAAACTATCCTTGTTGATCTCTGCCTGTGTTCTCAACTCAAACAGCTCATTCGCTTTGGTGCATGCCTGAAGAAATCTCGCAAGCGAAAAAGGTTTCAACAAATAATCCAGCACATTGAGATCGAAACCCTGGATCGCATGTTCGCTATGGGCCGTAGTGAGAATGACCATCGGAGGATTGGAAAGCGTCTTGATGAAATCCAACCCGGAGATCGACGGCATTCGTATATCTAGGAACATAAGATCGACACGATTTTTCTGCAGATAATCTGCTGCCTGAAACGCATCCGTAAAGCACTCCAAAAGTTCAAGGAACGTTATCTTCTTAGAGAAGTTCTTAATGATCTCCAATGCCAGGGGCTCATCATCGATCGCAATACACTTTATCATCTTCAGGTCGCCGGGATTTTAGTTTTCAAATTAATCAAAGTCTTCTACACATTTTCAATCAGCGACGAAGCGCCCTTTGCTCTTGCCAAAGGCAGGTGACGGATCATCAGTTGTACAACGAACTCATCTCCTTCCTCTTTGATAATCAACTCATGATTCGCAGCATATTTTAATTCGAGACGACGGCGCACATTCTGAATTCCGATGCCACCCTCCTTCTCCTGGTTGGCTTGGCGATGTATGCTGTTGCGTATATAAAATTCCACAGTGTCCTTCGTTGAATTTACTTTGACCTTGATCCATGACTTCTCATTTGCAGCGACTCCATGTTTGAAGGCATTCTCCATCAGCGGGATGAACACTACCGGTATGATCATGTGATCGTAGATCTGTTCTTCAAGCGTTTCCTCTATCACAAAGTCTTGTGATGCCGGTACGCGCAGCTTCTGCAACTGGATGTAATTTCTCAAGTGAGATAATTCACTATTCAGCGAGATCGTATCCCGGCCGATATCGTCCAACACAAATCTCATAAGGCTGCCGAGTTTCTGGATCGACTCCGATGTTCTTTCCGCGCCTTCCATAATGGCCGTGGCATATACCGCATTCAGTGTGTTAAAGAAAAAGTGCGGGTTGAGCTGTGATTTCAGAAAAATCAGATCGGATCTTGACCTGATCAGATCGATCTCAACCTGGGCTGCCTCCAATATCTTGTCTTTCTTGTCCTGGAACAGAAGCCAAGACAACGGAGCAGCGATCGATACAACAATTGCCAGCGTGACAAAAAATCCCTGCAACGGTTTCATTCCCTCCATAAAGAACCCTGAGTGGATCCGCAAGCCGACGCCATAGAAGAAGAACGTCAACGCGATGCTGCAGACCATGATCGCTGCGATCAGTTTCACGTTCACCGGTCCGGAAGCCCCTGCTGGAAACAACCAGTAGATGTTCATGAGGGCAATCGCTACCACCGAAGGCACCAATGTGACGTAAGCAGCCGAAAACTGTGTGCTGCCGTTGAACACCAACACGAAAAGCAATAACGGAATCGTGAGCACGAATACAACGATGGTCGTGATTCCATTTGCCACCATCAGCTTGAACGATCTCTTACGGCCGGGAGACTCAATTCTTTTTACAATAAACTCCCTGAATAATGCATACGCCGTATAGAATGTTACAAGCGCAACACTACCTGCATATCCTCCAAAAGTATTCTGGAAAGGCTGCGGATGAATAGGCAACAGGTTACCGCCACTTGTCGGGATCGGAAAACTTTTCGACAGATAGAAGAATCCAAAATTAACTACCGGCCCGATCACATAAGCGATTGCAAGTACCAACGCCGGAAGCAAAAGATAGCTCGACATTTTTACCGATGTTCGCAGGTACCGGGCTATGAACCAATTGATCAGCGCATAACTTCCGGCGATGATCACCACTCTTCCGATGAGAAGAATGGGTGAAGAGTCGCTGACGTGTTGTTGAAGTCTTGCTATCCATAAAAGTCTTGCGATGACCAGGATAGTATAAAATCCAACCAGGATCCTTTCATGATACGACCACTTTGCCTTCATAACACTCAATCTTTTAACAAGATTAACGCATCACAGGAACCGGCGCCGAAAAATGTGTTAAAACCATCGTTATATGTGACTAATCGCACGAAACGATAACTGGTGCATAATAAAACTGGTATGAAATCAGCCAGGCCGGGACATGGATTATCCTATGCCGGCTCTCCCACTAACGGCACCTTACGCACCGAGGTCAGGTATTCGTATTGTGATGGCAGGCTGTTGCAAAGCATTTCGGCTCTGCGACGTATATCGGCAAAGCGAGCCAACGCATTTCGTTTGTCGAGATGATTCATAATGGGCAGGTTACGTTCGGGCAGATATCCCAGGCCCTGGAGCATTACTGCATATGAATACGATTCGAAGCCGTGATACTTCTGATTGATGTTCCTCGAATTGGGCAGATGGGTCTTCCATTCTTTGAAACGATCTCTCAACTCGTCCGACATCTTCATGTGGGTCTTAGTGGCTCTCCAAAACTCGCTGTCGGCGCGTGTGGTTGCGAAGTAGTGTAGTATCAAAAAGTCGCGGATGCCATCCACACAATCGCCAATGCTTTCATTGTATCTTTTAACGAGCTCCGGGTTGAAATCCTTATCAGGGAAATTGTTGATGAGTTCCTCGATGCCGTGCTGGATGAAGAATATACCCGTCGATTCTAGCGGTTCCACGAAAGCATTCGCGAGTCCGATGGCCACACAGTTCTTAGCCCATGCGTGACGGTTCCTGCCTATCCGCATTTTGATAAGCATAGCATTGCAGTTGTCGGAAGCCTTCCCGACGTGCGCACGAAACTCACGTTCGGCATGTTCGGGAGTAGTGAATGCACTCGAGAACACGTAGCCCGTTCCTGTCAGACGCATGTACATCAGGATGTACAGCTTAAGAGTTGCCGCGGTAAAATTCTTCTTGTTCAGGAATGCCTGAAAAAGTTCGGCAAATCTTCTGTGCCCTTTGGTTTGAATCGATGTGCTTTTTGTCCCGATAGATTTGAAAGACCACATGAGCCGACGGCACTTTGTCTTCCCGGCGAAGTGTTGAAATGATCTGTTGTACTTCATGATACAGCAGCATGATCTTTTCATTGAAGTGGTCGGCCATCGGATTGGTTTTGGCAACCGGCTTTTCGAGATACCCTTCGCGAGGGTCTTGTGATGGAATAATGACACCCGCAAACACCTGCCGTGCCTGGCAGTGGTAAGAGAGCAACAGCCGGACGTTTCCGTTGCCTGCCTTCCTGGTCGCGATTTTGAGTTTCATGATTGATTTGGACCGGGCCGCGCGTGGGTCGCGGGAAAGTGCGATTGGAACTTGAAAAGACACTTCAAGATTTGAAGGGGCCCTTTCATCGAATCGAACTTACGCGACCCACTTTTGACCCAGTTTTTTAGTGTAGACCGTCGTTCACCTACCAATCAAAATATGAGTGACCTTTTGAAACGCCTGAATTAAGCGTTTTTGAACGTCTATGAACAAAAAAAACCGCTTGATTAAGCGGTCTGAGAGCCCCCTGTCGGAATCGAACCAACGACCTACTGATTACAAGTCAGTTGCTCTACCAGCTGAGCTAAGGAGGCTTATTTTTCCTGGTTTCCCCTAAAGGGAGCGCAAAAATAGGTTTTGAAACGGGATTTGCAAAACGATTATCCCACTGTTTTCAACAGCTTCAGTTGGCCCTTCAGGGCCTTCAGCTGCTCATTGGCCGTATCAATCTGCTGCGCAAATTCAGCCTTGTAGGCTTCGGCATTCTTCGACCTGCCAAAGAACTCCATATTGTTCTTCAACGTCGCTATGTCGTTCTCAATCTTCGAAATACGCTTCCGGATCGCCTGCTCCCTCTGGTACAACTTCCTCTCGCCCTGCGGATCATTCCTCAGGTTGCCCAACTGGACCTCCAGCTGCAACCTCTCCTTGTCGTCGGCCGGGATGTCCAGCTTCGCAATGAACTGATCCACAGCCTCCCTGAAACGATTCTTGGAATCGTTGATCGCCTTCTTGGGCACAAACCCGATCGCATTGAAACGCTCCACGATGTCATGAAGCTGGTCTACCGACCCTGTTCTGCCGGCGGTCATCGCCTCGAGCTCCTGGCACAACGCATCCTTCTGCTGGAGGTTAACCTCCTGCTCGTTTTCTACCTTCTCAAACTCGTTGCGTCTCTGGCCAAAGAAGAAATCGCATGCTTCCTTAAACTCCTGGAACACCTTCTCGCGCATCTTCTCCGGCACCGGGCCAATATCCTTCCACTTCCTCTGAAGGTCTTTTAACGCGTTCGCTGTCTTATCCCAATCTTTGCTTTCTTTCAACTCATGTGCCTGGCGAATGATCTCTCGTTTCGCGGCAAGGTTCTTCTCGCGCTCTTCGTCGAGCTTGCGGAAGAACACATTCTTCTTGCTGAAAAATGCTTTGAAGGCCGACCAGAACTTCTTGTTCACTTCCTTCGCCTTCGATCTGGTTACTGCTCCTATTCCCTCCCACTTCTTCTGTATCGCGAGTATCTCTTGTGTCTTCTGATTCCATTCCTTGATGCGATCCGTTTCGAAGTTCGCGAACGCGGCAACCTCTTCTGCTATCCTCAGTTTCTCATCAAGGTTCTTGACCTGCTCTTTGTTGATCTGGTCGAGGAACGCATCACGTTTTGCATAGATCGCATCCGATGCTGCTTTGAAGCGTTGCCATACGGCATCTTTCTCCTCTTTGGGAACAGGCCCGATATGTTTGAACTCGTTGTGAAGTTCATTGAGCTCGCGAACGGCATCCTTCAACTTCTCAACTTCCATCAACTTTTCTGCACGTACACAGAGCTCGACCTTCGACTCGAGGTTCTTTTTACGATCGAGCTCTTTTAGCTCGAAGTAGATACTCCTGTGATCGTAGAAGCGATCGACCAATGCTGTATAGCTCGCCCATAAAGGTTTCACTTGTGCATTGGGAACCGGGCCAACGTTCTTCCAGTTCTTCTGAATTTCTTTGAAAGTATTGAAGCTCTGATCAGAGTCTTCTGCATCTACAAGAACACGAAGTTGTTCGAGCAATTCGTTTTTGCGACGAAGGTTGTCGTTCTTCTGTTCTTCCTGGTTCCTGTTGAATTGATTTTTCCTGTCGCGGATCAGCCGATAGTTTGCATCGAATGATGTATCGAGATCGCTGGGACGAAATTCGAAGTCGTCTGCATTGCCGCCCGACTCAACGAATACTTTTAATGCCTCCTCTTTCTCTTTGTCACGAAGCTCATCGTAAAGAGGTTTCACTTCACGAAGAATGAATTCAACTTTACGGAAATCATTGTCGGCCGAAAGTCCTTTGAGGAGTTCTACGAAATCTTTCTTGGTGAATGTAGAGTAGTCGGGATGCTCTTCGTGTGATTCGAGATGATCTGTGTCTTCACCTGCATGGAAGTTATCTTCCCCCACATTGCGTGAAGATTCACTGGCAGTCGCTTCAGATGGAACATCAACGAAACCCGCCTCCTGTTTAGCCAATACATCTTTGCCGTCTTCCATACGCCCTGCGACTAGTCCAATGGGTTCAACTTTGTTGAACGAGGTTGTAAAAATAAGAAAATCTCAATTTAAACGCGGGTCCTGCGGATAATTAGAATAGACGGAAAATCGACCTCCCATCCGTTTCAGCGCGTATTGCCACATCGATTCCGCCTTGATGTCGAACAACAGCTCCTCATTTACCTTATCACTTACGATCCACGAATTCTCCTTTAGTTCTTCATCGATCTGGCCAACCGACCAGCCACTGTATCCGAGGAAGAACTTAATATCACTTGAAGCAACCTGCTTCGTCTCAATTAACGAGACTAGCTGATCGAAATTGCCTCCCCAAAATATGCCGTCCATCACTTCGATCGACTCTTCAAGATTCGACAACCTGTGAATGTAATGCAATGTATCTTGCTGAACAGGTCCGCCGATAAACACCGGTGCATCAATACCTTTCAGATCCTGCATAACATCTTCAAGCTTCGCGAGGCTTGGTTTATTCATTATGAACCCGAATGAACCTTCGTCGTTATGCTCGCAAAGAAGGATAATCGTGCGCTCGAAGTTGGGATCTGGCAGGTATGGCTCCGATACCAGTATCTTTCCTTTACCAGGTTCTAACTTAGTCTTGTAGCTGAAAAACTCCATTTACCCGCGCGATGCCTACACCAATAAAATACAGTCCGCAGATAGTTGCAAATTAAGTGTTTTATTATTTTTCTGAAGACTATGGATAAATTCGCCACCATCCGCAAAGAATACACGCAAGCAAAGCTCGAGATCGACAGTGTCGACAAAAACCCGCTTCTCCAATTTGGGAAATGGTTCGATGAAGCAACTCTTTCCAATGCATTGGAACCAACCGCAATGACGTTGGCAACGATTTCGGAGACTGGCAAGCCTTCGGCACGTATTGTGCTCCTGAAAGGAATCGATAAAGGCCGCTTCTACTTCTATACGAACTACCAAAGTCAAAAAGGTCGCGAACTCGAAAGCAATCCCGCTTGTGCTCTCACCTTCTTTTGGCCCGTGCTCGAGCGACAAGTCCGTGTGTCCGGTATGGCCGAACGCGCAACAGTCAATGAATCAGACGAGTATTTCCAAAGCCGCCCCCGCGGCAGCCAGATAGGCGCATGGGCCTCACCTCAAAGCGTTGTCATCAAAGACCGGGCTATCCTCGAACAACGAGTGAAAGAGCTCGAAATAAAATTCAGTAACGAGAAAACACTACCTCGTCCCAAACAGTGGGGCGGCTTTGCAGTGACACCTTTCGAGATAGAGTTCTGGCAGGGAAGAGCCAGTCGACTACACGACCGGATCTTGTATACTTTGATCGATAACGAATGGAAGATCAACAGGCTTGCTCCCTAGACCAGGTCAAGTAATGATCTAACACCAACAGTGCGTCGTACAGTGTAACCTTCACCATACCTCGCTCCTATCGAATGACCCAGCTCGATACCACGTGCTTCAACCATCTTTAGAAACCCCGGGTTGGAAATGTATGTGTCAGGTTCCTTGTTGTTAGGATCATAGAACTGGGTACGATATGCTCTTATCGAATCCATTTTCTTATCCCAAAAATCTGTGACATCAACTACAAAATCGGGTGTAAGGAACTGACTTTGGATGTAATGATAAAGAACCTTCGGATGCCACAACGGCTGACCTGTATCGATCTTCGCAAGACCCGAAAGAAAGCATGCTTCGAAGATCAATTCAGAGGCACGTCCATGATCGGGATGACGATCGTAACGCGCGTTACCCAGAACTATCTCCGGTTGAAACTTGCGTATCGCCTTAACTACTTGGAGACGATGTTCACGCTCGTTGACAAAGAATCCATCGGGTAAACCGAGATTCTCGCGAACCGCCAAACCAAGGATCTTCGCACTATCTGCGGCCTCTTTCGCACGCGTTTCAGGTGTGCCACGCGTACCAAGTTCGCCTCTCGTAAGGTCAACCACGCCAACCTTGTGGCCCATAGCCACGTGCTTCAGAATCGTTCCGCCACAACCAAGCTCCGCATCGTCGGGGTGGGCTGCAAGCACCAGGATGTCGAGCTTCATGATCCCAGCTCTTTTGCCACCAGGAATCGCTCAGCATCCAGCGCGCCCATACAGCCTGTACCAGCCGCCGTAACGGCCTGGCGATACACGCGGTCTGCAACATCGCCTACTGCAAACACGCCTTCAGCGTTTGTTTGCGTCGAGCCCGGTACCACTTTTACATAACCTGCATCATCCATCGTGAGCTGGCCTTTAAAGATGTCGGTGTTTGGCTGATGTCCGATCGCCAGGAAGAATCCCTGGATCTTGAGCACCGTCTTTTCGCCAGTCTTATTGTTCAATATCCTCACTCCTGTCACTCCACTGTCGTCGCCCAGGATCTCGTCGGTTTCGGAGTTCCAGTGTATCTCGATGTTGGCTGTGTTCTTCACACGTTGCTGCATGATCTTCGAAGCACGCATCTCATCGCGACGAACGATCAGGTGTACTTTGGTCACAAGCTTCGATAAGTACGTTGCCTCTTCGGCAGCCGAGTCACCCGCGCCTACCACAGCGACTTCCTTGCCGCGATAGAAATAACCATCGCACACTGCACAAGCCGACACGCCATTGTTGGCGAACTTCTGCTCGGAAGGAAGACCGAGATATTTCGCGCTGGCTCCCGTTGCAACGATCACCGCCTCCGCGATCACTTCATCTTTGTTGTCGACGATCACTTTGTGCGGATACCCGGAGAAGTCGACCGATGTTACCATGCCGTAATGAACCTTCGTACCAAAACGCTCGGCCTGCTTCTGCAAGTCGATCATCATAGACGGGCCATTCACACCCTCGGGATAACCGGGGAAGTTCTCAACGTCGTTTGTAATTGTTAACTGTCCTCCCGGCTGGCCGCCGGTATAGAGAACTGGGTTCAGACCTGCCCGGGCGGCGTAGATGGCGGCAGTGTACCCCGCGGGACCAGACCCGATGATTAGAACTTTAACCTTAGTTGCCATATTCGGATATAAAACACAATGCTATAAAAAAAAGGTCTCATCGCTGAGACCTTATTTCATAAATGATTTCAAATGAACTTAACCTAGGTAAGGTTTTAAAGCCTTACTTCTTGATGTATGACGGAGGCGACGGATCGCTTTTTCCTTGATCTGGCGCACGCGCTCACGGGTGAGGTTGAATTTCTCACCGATCTCTTCGAGGGTCATGGCGTGTTCGCCGTTGAGGCCGAAGTAAAGTGTGATCACGTCCGACTCGCGCTGCGTCAATGTCGACAATGCGCGTTGAACTTCGCGGCGCAACGAGTCGGTCATCAGGCCCTGGTCGGGAGTCTCTTCACTGTCGTTCTCCAGCACGTCGAGAAGGCTGTTCTCTTCGCCCTGTACAAACGGTGCGTCCATAGAAACATGGCGACCAGATATCTTCATGGTATCCACCACTTCTGCGGTAGTTACTTCAAGTACTTCTGCAAGTTCTTCGGGAGATGGTTCGCGTTCGTATTTCTGTTCGAGTTCAGAGAATGTCTTCGATATCTTGTTCAACGAACCCACACGGTTGAGGGGCAGACGAACGATACGGGACTGTTCGGCAAGAGCCTGGAGGATTGACTGACGGATCCACCATACTGCGTATGAGATGAACTTAAAACCGCGGGTTTCATCGAAACGTTGCGCAGCTTTAATAAGACCGAGGTTTCCCTCGTTAATCAGGTCTCCCAAAGAAAGGCCCTGGTTCTGATATTGTTTGGCCACAGAAACCACGAAGCGAAGGTTCGCTTTTGTAAGTTTCTCCAAGGCGATTTGATCACCCTCCTTGATCCTCTTCGCCAACTCTACTTCTTCATCGGGGGTCAACAGATCCACTTTACCGATCTCCTGGAGGTACTTGTCCAGCGACTGGCTTTCGCGGTTCGTGATTTGTTTGCTGATCTTAAGCTGTCTCATCCTGGCGGTTTAATTCCGTTAAGCTAACACGTAATTCTCAAAATTTAGTTCCAAAAAGGATAGTGTGCAAGACGCACTGCGCGATTATTGAGCCGCTGGCGCTTCCTCTTTTTTAGGAGGCTTTGGCAGTATTGCTTTACGCGACAACCTGAACTTACCCGTCTTCTTATCTATCTCTATCAACTTCACTTTGATCTCTTCGCCTACTTCCAGAACTCCGTCCATCGTTTCGAGGCGCTCCCACTTGATCTCTGAAATATGGAGCAGACCATCTTTGCCAGGCATGAACTCAACAAATGCACCGAATGGCATGATAGACTTCACAACACCATCATAAACCGTTCCAACTTCGGGCACTGCAACTATCGCTTTAACACGCTTCACTGCAGCATCCATAACTGCCTGGTTGTTAGCGAAAATATTGACGATACCTTTACCGTTAACTTCTTCTATGACGATCGTCGCACCAGTAGTCTTCTGGATCTCCTGTACGACTTTACCACCAGGACCGATCAACGCACCGATCATTTCTTTCTCGATAACGATCGTGAACGCTCTCGGTGTATGAGGCTTCAGGTCGGGGTTTGGTTTCGAGATGGTCTTATTCATCTCGTTGAGAATGTGTAACCTACCCTCCTTCGCCTGCTCCAAAGCTTCTTTTAAAACGTCGTACGTCAGACCGTCTACTTTAAGGTCCATCTGGCAGGCAGTGATACCCTTGATGGTACCTACCACTTTAAAGTCCATGTCGCCCAGGTGGTCTTCATCTCCCAGGATATCAGACAAGATTGCATAACGCTTGGTTGCACTGTCTGAGATCATACCCATTGCAATTCCTGAAACGGCCGATTTAACAGGTACACCGGCATCCATAAGAGCAAGCGAACCAGCGCAAACGGTAGCCATCGACGACGAGCCATTCGACTCGAGGATGTCGGATACAATACGGATTGTGTAAGGGTTTTCGGCATCTACAGGAAGCACTTGTTTCAGGCCGCGGAGGGCGAGGTTTCCGTGTCCAACTTCGCGACGTCCGGGGCCACGGTTAGGCTTCACTTCACCAGTTGAGAAACCAGGGAAGTTGTAATGAAGGATGAACTTCGATGAACCAGAGAACATAGCGCCGTCGATCATCTGTTCGTCGAGCTTTGTTCCGAGTGTTACTGTTGTGAGCGATTGAGTTTCGCCACGTGTGAAGATTGCAGAACCGTGAGCTGAAGGGATGTAATCTACTTCGCTCCAGATAGAGCGAACCTCGCGAGGGGTACGTCCATCGAGACGCTTGCCTTGTTCGAGAGCAAGGTTACGGCATGCTTTCTTATTGATTTCTTTATAGTACTTCTTGATGAGATCTTTCTTCTCTTCCAGGACTTCTTCAGACAAGGTTGCGAGGTAATCGTCAAGGATCTTGTCGAAGTTTGCGGCACGAACGTGCTTGTTGGGGATCTGAAGAGCAGCAGCATCATAAACCTTCTGATAGAGCAGGTCATTGATCTGTTGTCTGAGCACTTCGTCTTTCTTCTCGTGTTCGTAAACACGCTTTTGTTCCTTACCTACAGCTTTGGTAAGCTCGATCTGAACGTTACACTGAGTTTTGATTGCTTCGTGTGCACGCTTGAGTGCTTCGAGCATATCGTCTTCGCTAACTTCTTTACACTCGCCTTCAACCATAAGGATGTTGTCGAGAGAGGCAGCTACGATAAGGTCGATGTCGGCCTGGTTCTTTTGTTCGAGAGTCGGGTTGATGAGGAACTGGCCGTTCACACGTGCGACGCGAACTTCAGATATCGGTCCGTTAAAGGGAATGTCAGACACTGAAAGCGCGGCAGAAGCGGCGAAGGCTGCGATGCCATCGGGAAGTGCATTATCGTCGCCTGATATGAGGAACAAGGCTACCTGTGTTTCGGCGTGGTAATCGTCGGGGAACAGGGGGCGGATCGCGCGGTCAACCAAACGGCTGATGAGGATCTCATAATCCGAGAGGCGGCTTTCGCGCTTGAGGAAGCCTCCGGGAATTTTTCCACGTGAAGCAAATTTCTCCTGGTAGTCTACTGAAAGCGGAAGGAAATCGGCGCCTTCTTTGGCGTCCTGGCTAGCTACAACAGTAGCGAGGATCATGGTGTTGCCCATACGGACTACGACGGAGCCGTCGGCCTGACGGGCGAGCTTGCCTGTTTCAATTGTGATCTCCCGTCCATCGGGGAGTTGACAGGACTTTGTTACAACTGTAGGTTTCATAAAAAATGAGTTCAAGAGGGGCGATTTTGAGTGGGCCCCGGGTTTGGTAAAATGAGAAAAGGGAACTCGCGGTTCCCTGATCTTTATGATTCTAAAATGTTACTTTCTCAGTTCAAGCTCCGCGATGAGCGACCTGTAGCGGTTGATGTCGGTCTTCTGGAGGTAGTTTAACAGTTTTTTGCGCTGTCCTACGAGCCTCAGCAAGCCTTGCTGGGTTGAATAATCCTTCTTCTGGCCTTTCAGGTGCTCCGTGAGGTGGTTGATGCGGTAGGTAAACAGGGCAATCTGTGATTCAGGTGAGCCTGTGTCGGTCTTCTTCTTGCCAAAACCGTGTTTTGCGAACAATTCTTGCTTCTTTTCTGCGGTCAAATACATCGCTTTCTTGCTTTTTATTCTTTATAGTCGGCCGCAAAAGTAAGAAAAAGGTCAGAATCCACAAAAAATTAAAGTCTTCCGCTCGAAACAACAAGTTCGGGTTTCTTGACAAACCTTCTCTTGATCCGGTCGAAGAGAACCATATAGAAATCGGTCTCGAACAGGCGGGCGTCGCGCCTAGCCTGGAGCAGGAACAGGAAGCCGATGGCAAACAATATGGCGTTGGCCATCCAGATGCCTACAGGCACCGAAAGGGTTCCGGCCTTGGCCCACTTCTCCCCTAACAGGCTGAGCACGTAGAACAGGATGAAGAAGATGATGGAAGCAAGAACGGGTACGCCCAACCCGCCTTTCTTGATAATAGCCCCGAGCGGTGCCCCAATAAGGAACATGGCCATGCAGGCAATTGCACTTGCAATGATCTTGTGCCATTGCACCTGGAAGACTTTGGTGTCGTCGGAGAATCCCTTGAGGTGTTCATTGATGTTAAGCAACTGGCTGCTCGCATTTCTTGCCTGCGACACGGCCTGGGTGAGATCGCTGGTGGTTGCCGAAGCAATGCCAAGAACACTAACCGCTTTCTGAACCTCGGCTTCTGTGGACTTGTACTTGACCAGGTATCGCCTTGGCGGTGGCTCTTGCACCATGTTCGGATTCTGGACTTTCAGAATAGAGTCTCTTCGCTTCTTTGCTGATTGCAATTCGTCTGAAAGAACAGTGGAGTCATACTTACGATGATAGCGGAAAAAGCTTTCCTTCACATCGATAAGACTCAGCAACTGTTTGTTCGTTTCGTAGTTGAGTGAGTCTATATCGCGGTCGAGTTCCTCGAGGTTCCGCATGATCCGATGGCCCTGGAACCATTTCTTGTCGGTGCGGATGAGTCCGAACGAAGAGAGATCGAAAACCATTTCACTTTTTTCGAAGCGTGTTTTGCTCATTGTCTCTTCGTTACCGCTTTGTGCTACGTCCTGGTCGCCGGCGCCCTCGCGATAGTTATAACCATTGAACAATTCGAGCTTGAGATATTGATCGCCGAGGATCGAGTACATGCGGCCTGAGTCGGCGATGATCACTTCTTTGTTGCCGGCTTTGCCCCGATGGTCGTAGATGATAACGCCTTTGATCGTTTTTGCGTCGGGAAACTTCTTTTCCACTTTGATGCTTACGTCGGGGATCGAGCTTGTGAACGCTCCCTCCTTCAGGTCGAGCGCAGGTTTTTTCTGTTTGATATCATAAAGCAGGCTATAGGCTTCGAGCGCTGCTTTAGGCACAAGGTAATTGCCCGTGTAAAAGGCAAAGGCCGTAATGAAGATCACGAAGACGAAGATCGGCAGCAGGGCGCGCGTAAGGGAGATGCCCAGGCTTTTGATTGCCGTAAGCTCGAAGTGTTCGCCGAGGTTTCCGAATGTGATCAGGGCGGACAGCAGAACTGCCAGCGGCAGGGCGCTTGGTGTATTAAATATGGCGAAGTAAAAGAAGAGCTGCCCGATAACGGTCCAGCCCAGGTCTTTGCCAATAATGTCGTCGAAGTATTTGAGCATGTGGATGTTCAGCAGTATGAACACGACCACGAGGAATGTCATGATGAAGGGGCCGAGGAAGGAGCCCAGGATGAGTTTGTCTATATTCTTCATCGGAAAACACAAAGGTAGCAAAAACGAAGCCAGAAGGTTTTTCGGACTTATCGGCGAATTGAGAAAAGTTTGTAAGTTTGCGCTCCCAAGTAACGTCGCCTTCGCTTTGGGGCTACGGTGACTAAATGGCGAGGTAGCTCAGTTGGTGAGAGCGCAGGATTCATAACCCTGAGGTCGGGAGTTCAAATCTCCCTCTCGCTACAAACAATTCATAAAGGCTGTCTGTTTCAAGGCAGCCTTTTTCTTTTTCTTCTCATTTCTCCATATATTAAAAAACACAATCATGTTGGGATGCCGAACGTTTCCAAAATGACAAACAAAAAGCTATTCACTGGCGACTTCGAAGTTCATGCTTCAGTGAAAATGCTATACCCGTACATTCAAACTGCCGGCGGGTTATCGGAATGGTTCGCCGACAATGTTACCATCAGCCCGGAGAAGCTGTTTACGTTCGTGTGGGATAATGAAACTCATCATGCGAGGATGACGGGGTTCCGGATCAATCACTTCTGCAAATTCGAATTCGTACCGGAGTCTGACGAAGACAAAGGCGATCCTTCCTGGTTCGAGCTGCGGCTGGAGATCAATGAGCTTACACAGACGACCTTCATACGGGTTTCCGATTATTCGGACTTCGACGATATGGAGGAGCTGCAGGATCTGTGGCAAGGGTTGGTTGATAACCTTCGAAAGGTTGTAGGTGGCTAAAAAATTCTATTTTAGCCGTCCCAAACCGATATTAAATGTTCCCTACAAACAAACCCGTTGAGACCGTTGCCTGGAGATTGCTTACCGCCCACTTCCTCGAAATGCAGGCTACACACCTTCGTGAGCTCTTTGAATCCGACCCGCAGCGATTTGAAAAGTACCATCTCAACATCGACGACATACTGATCGACTTCTCCAAGAATCATCTCAATGACGATACGATCAAACTGCTCACAAAACTTGCCGAAGAGTGCGAGCTGGCCGAGGCGATCGAGGCTATGTTCCAGGGGGAACCAATCAACGTAACTGAAAAGAGACCTGTACTTCATATTGCACTTCGCAACCGTTCGGGCATCCCGGTAAACGTGGCGGGCAACGATGTAATGCCCGAGGTAAACAAGGTGCTCGACCAGATGAAAGCATTCTCTGAAAACCTTATCAATGGAAACTGGAAAGGTTATACAGGGAAACCGATCAAAAGCATCGTAAACATCGGTATCGGTGGATCGGATCTCGGCCCATTGATGGTGACCGAAGCATTAAAGCCGTATCACAAAGGCATCAAGCCATACTTCGTATCGAACGTAGATGGAACACATCTCGTGGAGACCCTGAAGAACGTTGATCATGAAACGACGTTGTTCATCGTGGCATCGAAAACATTTACAACACAAGAAACCATGACCAACGCCGAGTCGGCAAAGAAATGGTTCCTTGAAAAGTCGGGTGGCAGTGGCGACGTTGCAAAACATTTCGTTGCAGTATCCACCAACACAAAAGCAGTTGCCGAATTTGGTATAGCCACGGAGAACATGTTCGTGTTCTGGGATTGGGTCGGAGGACGATATTCATTGTGGTCGTCGATCGGACTTAGCATAGTGTGCACGATCGGTTACGACAACTTTGTGAAGTTGCTCGAAGGAGCGCACGCGATGGACAAGCATTTTCGCACCACAGCGTTTGACAAAAATATACCAGTGATGCTCGCATTGATCGGGATCTGGTATGGAAATTTCTTTGATGCTCATACAGAAGCGATCCTCCCCTACGATCAATATCTTCATCGCTTTGCAGCATACTTCCAGCAGGGCAACATGGAAAGCAATGGGCATCCTGTACGGCGCGTTGTGGGACGACGATCGATGCCGCGTGCACACGGTCCGCGTCGATGGTCCCGAGTC
>DASRSO010000147.1:0-5873 GCA_035656375.1 Cyclobacteriaceae bacterium
GCTTTGCAAACCTTTTAGGATTGAATATCTCGTCCGCATTTAACTCTGCAGTCACGATTTACATCCTGATCCCGGTGCTGCTTATCCCACAGCTTATCCTTAGCGGTGTGGTTGTGAAGTTTGATAAGCTGAACCCCGTGATCGGCAATACCGCTACCGTTCCGTTCGTGGGCGACCTGATGGCCTCACGATGGGCATTCGAAGCGGCGATGGTGGCGCAGTACAAAGACAATAAGTTCGAGAGGCAATTCTACCCTTGGGACAAGGTGATGGCTGAATCGGACTTCAAGAAGATCTACTACATTCCCGCTCTCGAAACGAAGCTGAGTTTCGTAAACCTGAACATTGGTAACAAGGAGCCAGGAATTCAAAAAGAAGTATTGAAGAGCCTTGACCTTATCCGCAACGAGATCGGTCGCGAGCTTGATGCCGTGAACAAGAAAGACTTCAAGTCACTGGATGGCTTCACACTGGAAACGTATGACTCCGCTGTATTCAACGAGACAAGCAACTTCCTCGAGGCGTTGAAGAAATACTATGTCAATCGTTACAATACAGCCGATCGCGATAAAGAAAAGCTGGTGAAGCGACTAACTAACTCCTCCGAACAGGAGAAAGAATTCGAAGCGCTTCGACAGTCAAACCAGAACGAAGCGATCACTGAGCTCGTGAAGAACATGGCCGAGACCAATCGCATCATAGAAAAAGATGGGCGCCTCGTTCAAAAGTTCTACCCGGTTTACAAAGATCCGGAACCCGACCACATGGTCGACTTCGACGCACAGTTCTACATGCCAGCCAAGCACTTTTTGAATCAGAACATAGATACGTTCTTCTTCAATATAGGTGTGATCTGGTCGATGAGTTTTGTGCTTGCGATTACATTGTACTACGAAGTTCTGAAGAAGATCGTTGACGGATTAAGCAACAT
The DNA here is from genome assembly GCA_035656375.1 of Cyclobacteriaceae bacterium. Taxonomy (GTDB): domain Bacteria; phylum Bacteroidota; class Bacteroidia; order Cytophagales; family Cyclobacteriaceae; genus ELB16-189. Next base: position 932 of record DASRSO010000147.1, read on the forward strand.
CTCGAATCCATTGCCCAAGCGCATGTAAATGTTTTTCGTCTTTTCGAAAGTACTAAGTTTTCTCGCGCAGCCGCTTGCGATCGTTGTGATCCTGCTTGTGGCGGGATGAATCGTTCGTAGCATGCGATGGAAAAAGATACTGTTTCGTACTGGAGTCATCACACTGCTTTTCACCTCGAATTACTTTATCGCTACCGAAGTTATGCGCGCCTGGGAAGTACCAGTGACCCGCTACGAAGACATCCACAAGAAATACGACTTCGGTGTGCTGCTGACAGGTGTAACGAAGACCGAGATGACACCGAAGGACCGCGTATACTTCAATAGCGGTGCCGACCGTGCTACTCAAACGTTGCAATTGTATAAGCTGGGTATCATTCGCAAGATCATAATCTCCGGTGGCAGCGGCCGTCTCGATGGCTCCGGAGTGAAGGAGGCAGACGACCTTGCAGACTTCCTCAAAATGGCCGGTGTACCCGGGGAGGATCTTATCATCGAAAACGAGTCGAAGAACACCCACGAATCTGCAGAGTTCGTAAAAACGTTGCTGGAGAGCATCGATGGGCCAAAAGAGTTATTGCTGATCACCTCGGGATATCACATACCGCGTGCCCATGCGTGTTTCAAAAAGGCAGGCCTCGTCATCGACTCGTTCGCGGCCAACCCGATATCCGAGCCGCGGAGAATAAATCCATGGGTGATGCTTGTTCCCAGCCTCGAGGCCATGGGCATGTGGCAGACGTTGTTAAAAGAGTGGGTGGGGTTTATAGCCTATTGGTTCGCAGGCTATATCTGATCACTCCAGGGGCAACCCTTTTTCCTTCCACGATTTGATGCCGCCGGTTAACGTGAACACCGAAGTAAACCCGGCCTGGCGCAACATTTCTGCCGCCTTGCCACTTCGAACACCACTTGCACAATAGAGCGCATACTCTTTCTTCGGATCGAGAACGGCTACGTTATCTTTAAAGCCCGGGTTGTTCACATCCATATTCAGTGAGCCGCTGATGTGGCCGCTCGCATATTCTTCCACGCTCCGTACATCGATAAGCGTAGCGCCCGATTGGATCTTGCCCTGGAAGGCATCGGGCTCAAGCAAAAAGTTGGTAGCATCTTTCGATTCTTTCGAAGAACAGCAAGCCAACACGATCATGAAAACAGGGAGAATGTTTTTCATATTATTTAATTAAGTGAATCCATCCTTTACATTGAACCTTTCCATAAAACTCCGCTTCGTAGTAATATATCCCCGCATCAACACCCGCACCCCGCCAATCGTTCTGATAGTCTTTACTTTCAAACACCATGGTGCCCCAACGGTTCATGATCTTCAGACCGACGGGCTGCGCATCGCCTGAAACAAACCTGAACGCTTCGTTGAGGTTGTCTTCCGGTCCCGGGGTGATCACGTTCGGCACCATCATCGTAGAGATCGAAATTGTTTCGCTCACCTGGTATACACAAAACTCCTTTACAGCCTGGAGCGATACCGTGTAGGTTCCATCCTGGTTATAATTGTGAACGGCTTCCTTCTCTTCTGCTGATGTGCCATCGCCAAAGAAAAAAGTAGCCTCTTCGCCGTCTTTAAGTTCGGAAACGTTTTTGACTTTTAAATACGGCCGGGTTAAACAATCGTAGTGTCGTTCATAGTCGAATGCAAGTTCGACGCGGGGAATTACATTCACGGTAACCGTATCTTTCCGCGTGCAACCACCCGGGTCGCTCATGGTAACGTAGTAGGTGGTGCTATCCTTCGGCGCTACCGTTGGTTGCGGCAGCGTTGAACTGAACTTATTGTCAATCGTTCTCCACAAATACGTAGTGGCCCCTGATCCCAACAGTTTGGTGGATGAGCCGGAGCATATATCCTGGTCGGGACCACCTTTCATATCGGACTTAAAGACCTCGACGACGAACGACGTTGAGTCTTCGCTTATGCAAGTACTGTGATCGATGGTCTTAAGTTGCACCGTGTAGCGTCCAGGCTTTTCGTATTTATGCGTTATCTCAACTTTGTCAGTGCGTGTCAATGATGTTCCATCTCCAAGCTTCCATTCAAATATTTCACCGCCCATACTTGTGTTTTGGATCTTGATTGGATCCGGGAAGCAGACTTTTACAGCCCCGACTACGGGGTCGTTGTTTACCTCCAGGCTCGCACGAAGGACAGTCATATCGAACTTAAATGCAGCGTTGTTACAGTTGTCGCTCCTGTTCTGGCTCCGCTCTGTCGGAACATTGAACGACGGAAAGTCATGATCAACTCCGCCACAGCCAGCACACACGGCATGGTACACTACACCCGCCTTATCAAAACGACTCGTTCCTCCATCAACGTGTGTTGGCGAACTCCGACCACCCAAAAATGTTGCATACAACAACGAACTCGCATCGCTGCTGAGCACTACAAGGTAAAAGTCGTTGCCCCCAAGCGACACAGGTTGTAATGCATCGAACGTGGTCTCAAGCCCATCGGTAGTACCGCCAACGTAGTTTCGTTCCACACCAAATCGAAAGCGCGCATTTACAGCTCCTCCCCACCCTGCCATATAAATATTGCCGCAGGCATTAACCATAAATGCAGTTGGAGAAATGTCGGGACTGTTATTCCCCTTTCCGAAAACTGTAGAGAACACTGTCGACTTAAGGTCGGGTGTAAACCGGTGTAGGAACTGGCCCCCGTTTGCCTTGTTATAGATTTCTTCAGCGTCTGCCAGCTTTTCGACCGGGTAGTTGCCCGTGGTCTGGCCATATGCAAACACGTCGCCTGTGGTGCCGATGTCGATAAAGTAAACCTGGTCGTAAGCCGCGGTACCAACGTAAGTTCCGTTAATGACCTGGTCTCCATTCGGTGAAAGTTCTGCGATCCAGCCATCGGTGTTGCCGGGTGCTGTGGTATGAAGGCCGTTCATTCCCACGATGTTGTTACTGGTTGTGCCTCCGCCAACGAAGACGCTTCCTGTTGCTGAAACCTTTATCGACAATGCGACGTCGGTACCAGTGCCGCCTATGAGACGTGTCCACACCACGTCGAGCGATGGTGTGAGCTTGGCGACGACACCATCATGTGAGCCTCCATGAAACTTTGCACCGGGATCTGGATTCACTACCGGAAAATTATCAGACGCTGTGTTTGTCGCGATGAAGACGTTACCGGTAGCATCGGTAATAATGTCGCCCCGAAGCTGGTCGCCGTAATTCCTCGCTAATGGACTCTCGACCTTGCCTGTTCCATTGGTGCCCATGTTTCCGGCGATAAAGTTTATGCCGTCGTTGGCTGTTCCACCGAGATAAGTTGCTGCAATTAGCTTGGTTCCATCGACACTTAGCCGGGCGATGAAGAGATCCGTTCCACGCGCGTATTCGACGCCGCTTAACGGATCCACGGGCGTTCCGCCTTTGAATGTACCCGGTGCTGTTCCTGGAAAGTTATTTGAGCTGGTGGCGCCCAGTATGAGCAGCTCATCCTTTGAGTTGGTAACAAGGCTTTGCGGAGTTTCGGCACCATTGCCACCGAGATAGGTTACGTACAACAGGTTTGCCCCGGCCGAATCGTACTTGAGGATACCAACATCCCAATCTCCACCGGCGTGTTTTTCCTGGAATACGCCGGGTGTTGTTGGAAATCCTGCTTGAGATGGCAGGCCGTCGACCATACCACCTGAATGTAAATTACCGCGACTGTCTGGCGTTGCCGAATTGCCCCAGTTGTCGAGCGTAGATCCGGAATAAGAAGAGAAGATTATAAGGGGGTCGATAACGAGCTCATAGTTGCTATCGTAGCCTTGCGGAAAGATGAACGACACGATCCCGTTGTCGATATCGAAGGCTGCCGCAACGAGTCGACGCGTCCCGTTGACCATTTGGTAAGCGATGGGTTTCGTTTCGACCATCTCGCCGACTTTGCTGGTGACCACGAGGTTCTCCTTGATAAGATCTATATCCTCCGCTCCATTGTATGCGAAATTGATCGCGGCGGGATCGGCACACGGCGATACGATCCAATCGTATTTCATTTGACCGTATTCCGAATACATTCTCAGGTCGATACCAGCATACATTTCTTTGTAAAGAACTTCGCCCCATGCGTGCGCTCCCTGCCCCCACTTTGTGCGGTCGTTGCCGAAATAATAATTATATAATGTTTCCTGTTTATTGGACGTGGTGATCGTGGGCTTTAACGAATTGAGGAACCTAAGTTCGAAGGTTGCCAACGCGAGGTCGCCATCGCCATGAATGTGCGATTCATTTAAAGCGGTCTGAATTTTCTTTGACCCCTTATGGTCTTTGGGTGTTTTCTTGTACTGGATGAAGTACAGACTGGCGTCTCTTAAGAAGACATGCGTATTTGGAAAGTCGGCACCAAAGAGAAATTCTTTAGGCCACTGGTTCTTATTCTCGACAAAATGGATGGGGTTAGCCGCTGCGCCTAGTGTAAAGAACAGTGCACAAAGAATACCGATCAGCTTTCTCTGCGGAGCACCTGCAAGGGCGGTGTCGTAATCACTTCTCTTGAGTTCCACCATCCAATCACTACAGTAAGCAATGTAACTCCAACGCCAATTAATAGCAACTGCAGGTAATTAGCGGAGAACCCGACATCGAAGAAGAACCTCGTTAACAAAAATCCGGAAATAAACGAAAGAACTATGCCGGTCAACGCCGAAAAAACACCGAGGTATGCGTATTCGATAAGGGTAATTCTTACGATCTGTTTTGTGCGTGCACCAACGGTTCTCAACAACGCATTCTCCTTTATCCTCGCGAACTTGCTGTTCATCACAGCGCCCGCAAGGACAACCAGTCCTGTAATGATACTGAACAGGGCCAGGAACCGGATGATGAGACTTACCTTGCTGAAGAGTTCATTGATCGTACTCAACACGAGTCGCAAATCGATCAGCGACACATTGGCGTACTTCATAACGAGCTCCTGTTGGAA
>DASRSO010000148.1:0-7654 GCA_035656375.1 Cyclobacteriaceae bacterium
AAGCTTATGTCAGCGGCACCCACAAGCTTTGATCACACTGGTCTCCACGCCGCAGACAGGTACATGGCTGGGTGCATCGCCGGAACTGCTGGTAAACGTTAACAGTAAATTCATATTCAAAACCAGTGCCCTTGCGAGCACGCAGGTTTATAAACCGGGAACCGATCTTAAGACAGTTCTCTGGAACCAGAAGGAGATTGAAGAGCAGGCGTTGGTGAGCCGGTACATCATCAACAACTGCTTTAAGAAAATACGATTAAGAGAATACGAAGAGCATGGCCCAAGGACATTCCGTGCGGGAAACCTTCTCCACCTGAAGACCGACTTTTCGGTGGACATGGTTGCTACGAACTTCATGCAGTTGGGCACAGTAATGCTTCGACTGCTCCACCCTACTTCGGCGGTGTGTGGTATGCCTATGGAACCTGCCCTGAAATTTCTTGAAGAACGCGAAGGTTACGACAGGGAATTGTACACCGGATATTGGGGACCGGTAAACGTAGACCAGGAGACCCACATTTACGTGAACCTCCGCTGCATGAGAGCAACTCACGGTGAGGCGATACTCTATGCAGGGGCCGGCGTTACGATCGATTCAAACCCGGCGCTCGAGTGGGAAGAGACTGTAAACAAAATGAACACACTTAGACAGGTGATCCTGTCGTGATGTAATTGCTCGATGCGACTGCAGCCAATCTTTGATATCGCCGAGATCTGTTCGAAGAAAGGGATCAAAGATGCTATCGTTTGTCCAGGCTCGCGATGTGCGCCACTTACTCTTTCGTTCGCCAGGCATACAGGCATTCAGACCCGAACGATCAGCGATGAACGAAGCGCAGGATTTATCGCACTCGGAATTGCTCAACAAACAAAACGCACAGTTGTACTGATCTGCACTTCGGGCACGGCAGCATATAACTTCGCCCCAGCCGTTGCCGAAGCATACTATCAAAGAATTCCCCTGTTGATCCTTACTGCCGATCGCCCAACAGAGTGGATTGGTCAATGGGATGGCCAGACCATTTCTCAACAAAACATCTACAGCGATCACGTAAAGAGATCGTACCAGCTACCACAAGACTACGAGCATAAGGATTCGACGTGGGCAATCTATCGCACGATCAATGAAGCTGTAGATCTTTCCCAGGAAGGAGTACATGGACCCGTTCACGTGAATGTACCGTTACGTGAGCCGCTGTATCCTAAAACCGGTGAGAGTATCTCATTCAGTGAAAACATTCGAATCACTGAACGAATTGCAACGAAGCTTAGCCTTCAGACAAAAACGATCCAACAACTTACATCTCAACTCGAGCAAAGCAAGAGAGTGCTGTTAGTTGGTGGCCAGGGGTCATTAAGTGTTAATTTGGTTGCGGCACTAAATTCATTCGCGATGGCAGGCCAGGTCGCGGCGGTGGGCGACATCATTTCAAACCTCCACCCTCTTCCGTCTGTTGTGAGATATGCGGATCTGTTCTGTAACGACTCAAGAAAAGATCTGCAGCCAGACCTGCTCATCACCATCGGCCAGTCGGTCATCTCTAAAAATCTCAAACTCTTTTTGAGGACTAACAAGCCTTTAGCACACTGGCATGTCGGTGAAGCCATTGGCTCAATCATCGATCCGTTCCAGTCGGTCACTACATTGATCGAGCAAAGTCCCGAAGATCTTTTCGCGGCCCTGGCGAAGAACATAAAAGGAACTCCGGAACGAAAGGAGTACGCGGAACGCTGGCGCGAGTTAGACGAGGTAACTGGTGAGGCGATCAAAGAATTCTTTGCGACATCACACCCAGGGGAACTCACTTTTGTGAACGAAGTGATGCAGGGTATTCCCGATCATACGAGCCTGCATCTTGCAAACAGCATGACGGTGCGCTACGCAAACTTTTGTGGCCTCGGCGATACGAAAAAAGGTGTACAGGTATTCAGCAACCGTGGTACCAGCGGGATCGATGGATGTACAAGTACCGTAGTTGGCCACGCACTCAGCTCCGAAACCACGCACACATTGCTCACAGGTGATGTTGCATTCTTTTACGACCGAAATGCATTCTGGAACAATTACAACTTCAAGAACCTCCGTGTGATTGTTCTGAACAACCACGGTGGAGCGATATTCGGAATGATCGACGGTCCCGGCTCGATGCCCGAAGTGGACGAATATTTTGTGACCAGGCAACCACTCACGGCAAAGCATCTTGCCAATGAGTTTGGTCTCGACTATATGCACGTAACCGGCACAAACAACATCGCGGCCACGCTGGAAGACTTCTTCAAGCCCGGGGATCGAGCGAAAATTCTTGAGTTCGAATCAGCAAGCAAAGAAGCGAAGGACCTATTTTTGCGATTCAAAGAAAAAATAAGAGAACGTTTACAGGAAAAATAAAAGATTATGCAGTTAAAGTATCCATGGCAGCCCATTAAAGAATACAGCGAGATCCTGTTTCACAAATACAATGGAATTGCTCGTATCAGCATAAACCGTCCAAAGGTGCACAACGCCTTCACGCCCGATACGGTACAACAGATGATCGACGCGATGCACATCTGTCGCGAGTCGACAGAGATCGGCGTGATAATTCTCACCGGTGAAGGCGGACAAGCCTTCTGCAGTGGCGGCGATCAAAGTGTGAGAGGTCATGGCGGCTACGTTGGTACCGACACCGTTCCAAGATTGAACGTACTCGATCTTCAGAAGATGATACGCTCAATCCCGAAACCAGTTATCGCCGCAGTTGCCGGCTGGGCCATTGGCGGCGGACACGTTCTCCACGTAGTATGTGATCTTACCATCGCCGCAGAGAATGCACGCTTCGGACAAACTGGCCCGAAAGTCGGAAGCTTCGATGGTGGCTTCGGTGCTTCGTACCTGGCGCGCATCGTTGGACAAAAGAAAGCACGCGAGATCTGGTATCTCTGCGATCAGTACGACGCTAAAGAAGCAATCGAAATGGGATTGGTAAATAAAGTGGTACCGCTCGACAAGCTCGAAGAAACATACGTTGAATGGGCCAACAAGATCCTGAAGAAAAGTCCGCTCGCTATACGCATGCTTAAGTGCGCGCTGAACGCCGAGCTCGACGGCCAGGCAGGTATACAGGAACTTGCAGGTAACGCTACCCTGCTCTATTATTTGAGCGACGAAGCGAAAGAAGGAAAGAATGCGTTCATCGAGAAGAGAGAGCCGGACTTTTCAAAGTTCCCCAAGTTCCCTTAATCCATGAACAGCAAACACCACTGCTTTCGACTGAAGCCCCACGAAGACCTCAAGCAATCGATCACAAGGTTTGCGACGGAGCACGGTATTAAAGCCGGCGCCGTGGTATCGTGCGCAGGCAGTCTCGCACAGTTCAACATACGATTCGCGAACCAGCCCGAAGGAACGTTGAAGCAAGGCTACTTCGAGATCGTGTCATTGTCGGGAACATTCAACGATACGTCTTCACATATTCACATCTCCGTTTCCGACAATACGGGCGCGACAATTGGTGGGCATTTGCTCGACAAGAACCTTATCTACACAACGGCGGAGATCGTTGTGGTGGAACTGACCGATGTTGAGTTTACACGCGAGACCGACCCGACCTATGGGTACCAGGAACTTGTCGTGAAGAAAAAGAAATAAGACTCCTGAGGTCAATGAAGACTCCATGGATCGCGATTCAAGACGTTACATTTCCTGTAAGCGAACTGCATCAGGTTGATCCCGGTGACGTATCTCCTAACGGCCGAAAAGCGCTGGCGTTTTGTAAAGACTGGCTCGATGGAAAGCAGTCGTTCGTGATCACAACATCGGGTTCGACAGGAACCCCAAAGAAGATCGAGATTAACAGAAGTGCAATGATTGCCAGTGCGCAACGGACTGCACATGCGCTTGGATTGAAACCGGGAATGACGTCGCTGATCTGTCTCGACACAGGTTTCATTGCCGGGATGATGATGCTCGTGCGCGGGCTCACCACAGGGATGAACATGATCGTCGCGGAACCTTCTGCCAACCCGCTCAAAGATCTTTCATCGTCGAAGATCGATTTCGTAGCGCTCGTCCCCTACCAGATGACCGCAATGCTTCAATCGGAGCAGCGGGAACAACTCGGCCTCATCGCAACGATCATTCTTGGAGGTGCGACGGTAAGTGCCGGCCTGCTCGATGAAATCAGGAAGATCACAGCAGCATGTTACGCTACGTTCGGCATGACCGAAACACTTTCACACATTGCCCTCCAGCGATTGAATGGAATTCAGCGCCAGGAAAACTTTCATGTTCTGGATGGTATAAAGATCTCACAGGACGAACGTGACTGTCTTGTGATTGACGCAGACTACCTGGGTGAGAAGATTGTCACCAACGATATCGTGGACGTTATAAAACCTGGTGAGTTCAAATGGCTTGGCCGGTGGGACAATGTGATCAATAGTGGCGGCATAAAAGTGATCCCGGAAAAGATTGAAAAAGTGGTTGGCGAGTGGATGCTACAAAAAGAATTGCAGAATAGATTTTTTGTAGCGGGGAAACAACATGAGCAGTTAGGACAACGAGTTGTGTTGGTGCTAGAAGGAAGTATGACGAAAGGGAATGAGAAGGAATTAATGAACGCGATGGCTGCAACGCTTGACAAGTATGAGTTGCCAAAGGAGATCCTGTACGTTGATAAGTTCACAGAAACTAAAACCGGGAAAGTAGACAGATCGGCCTCGCTCCGCTCCGACGCTATGGACTTATGACGGAACGGAGCTTAGCAGATCGTCTGAAAAACCAAATAGACTTTGGTGCCCTTTTACTTCTTCTTGTCGGTTTTCAGATCCAACAATTCTTTCTGAAGGTCAAGAACCAGTGCAGCCAGTTGCTCGACCGAAACATCAGTCTTATTATCTACGTCGGGAAATTGAACACTCACATAGGCCTTTGCGGCCCACGCCTCGAGAACTTCCTCCGCAGCAATCTGGTAAGGCGCATACTGACGATTATCGGACACAAGGAACAACTTCCCGTTCTCTGATATGTAGTTGAATACCCGTTTGTACACGATGCCTTCACGTTGCGTGACGAGCACGTACGTCTTACCATTTTTTATATCACTCAGGTCTTCAATGTATTCGCCGATCACAATAGTGCCGGGAAGAATTGGGAGCATTGAATCGCCACTGATCTCGAAGGCGCGATATGTGCCCTGCTTCAACAAAGGAAGACGGAATGACGTGAGTTCCTTGACATATTCCGGATCGGCAAAACCATTGAGATAACCAGCGGCCGCTTTGTGCGGAACGAGCGTGATGTTGTCGCGCTGGTTTTCATCGACCGTTACGACCAGCACTTCTTTGCCGCGCTTCAAATCTGCGGATGGCGGCGTCTCGATCATTAAACCTTCCATAAAGGAGTCGAGCGATATACCTCCCAGCGAGGCCATCTTTTGCAGCAATTCCAGCCGCGGCTCCGCCCTTCCTTCTTCGTAAGCTCCAATAAGCGATCGCTTTACACCAAGCTGCTGTGCGAATTGATCTTGCGTCAATCCCAGTTTCTTGCGCAGTGTTCGTATTGATTCGTTTAACTTCATAAGTCACGTCCGATAATATTAACTCAACCCCTCGTTTGCATCCCCACGCCTGAAGATCATAACCCTGCCTGAGTTGATCTCACGCCTTCCAAGCGAAAACAGATTTCGCTGGAAGTACTTGTCCGACTCCTGCGCCGCCCCCAGGTGACGCTGAATCTTTTCCACCACTTCCCTCAACGAAGTGCTCGGCTCCGTCAACAGGTACCCGTAGTAGTCCATCACAAAACCTTCGGTCGAAAAATTGACCTGGAACCGGCCCGACCCTAGCTTCTTGCTCTTAAGTCTGAGTTTGAAATCCATTTCGCTAAAAATTTTAGCTAAGTAACTTCCTTATTACTAAAAAAGCAAGCATTTCAACTAATTTTTTTAGCTAAAGTTCAAGAACCCAGTTTTCACGTGAATTTTGGGCCAAATTTCCCTTTATCACCTCAAGCGGGCTCTCAAAATTGTCGTCATATAATGCGCCGGTTCCCAAACCCTGCGGAATTTCAACCGGGTATTGCGCCGCAAACTGTGCAATAGCGTTGAGCCCCACGTTCGACTCCAGGGCCGATGTAAGCCACCAGCCGATGTTATTCTTCTCTGCCTCCCCGATCCACGCTGCCGAACCCGACATTCCTCCATGCAGCCCGGGCTTCAAAATGATATACCTGGGCTTCACGCGCTTCAGAAGGTCGCTTCTGTCGGCAACACCCAGCAGCTCCTCATCGAGGGCAACTGGTATCGGGCTCCTGGCGCACAGTTCAGGCAGGAAGTCCGATCCTTTCTTTAAAGGCTGTTCGATAGAATGGACGTTGAACTTCGCGAGCTCATTCAGCTTGTAAAGAACATCGTCGGTGCGGAATGCCCCGTTGGCATCGAGTCGTATTGTAATGTCTTCGCGGAAGTACTTCCGGCGCACATACTGCAGCACATCACACTCCTTTTCGAAGTCAAGTCCCCCCACCTTCAGCTTGATGCAGCGAAAGCCATCGCGGATCTTGATCTCTATCTGTTGAAGCTGAAAGTCCATTCCTCCCATCCAGATCAGCCCATTGATCGGTATCTGCCTCCCTTCAATAAACGAATTCTTAAAGATGATGCGCCCGCCGCCGTTAGCCAGGTCGAGCATGGCGGTTTCCAATGCAAACACGACCGACGACATGGAAGCGATGGAAGGAATTTTTGAAGTAATAAGCTTCCAAACCTCCTCGAGAGTCGGGCACGGAGCCTGGATGGATGCATTATTGAACGACTCGATAAAGTTGTTCAATTTGGTCTCGTAGTTATCGTTAAACTCCGGGCTAAGTCCCGTAAGTGGAGCACATTCTCCCACACCAAAGACATCAGGGTTGGATGGATCGGATATTTTAATGAACCATGATGTGCGATCCTTCATGACACCTCGCGACGTACGGGCGTCGAAACGGAAGTGAAATGTTTTTTTATGGAGCGTGGCTCGTAGCGACATTTGAATTCTAAAGTAAGATTTTAGTTGCTACTTGCACTATGGGCGAACCCATCGATATAAACGAATACACGTACGACCTGCCGGCAGACCGCATCGCCCTGCGTCCGCTGGAAAAACGCGATCAGTCGAAGCTGCTCGTGTATGACCGTGGAAAGATCAGCCACAACCAGTTCTCTCAAATAGCTGATTTTCTTGATGTTAACTCTCTTTTAGTCCTTAACGACACACGCGTAATACCTGCGCGGCTTCTATTCAGGAAGTCGTCGGGTGCATTGATCGAAGTATTCCTTCTTCAACCTATTGAACCGTCGCCGTTGGTGCAGCAGGCCATGGCTGCGCGTGGTTCTGTTACCTGGAAGTGCACGGTGGGTAACGGAAAAAAATGGAACGACGGTCTAAAGCTGGAGAATGGTTGGATTACTGCAGAACTGGTTGATCGCGACCAGGGCATCGTGAAGTTCGAGTGGTCGGGCTCGTCTTCCTTTGCTGAAGTCATTGAGACGCTGGGCGAGACACCACTGCCCCCGTACATTCGTCGCGAAGCGGACGACGATGATAAAACCCGTTATCAAACTGTGTATGCACGTAACGAAGGGGCTGTAGCTGCACCTACGGCCGGGCTGCATCTTACAGACGAGATCTTTCG
>DASRSO010000149.1:0-3099 GCA_035656375.1 Cyclobacteriaceae bacterium
CCGATAGTGGATATGTGACCGATACAATCTCCGGTGCGCAAGCATATTTTCCTTACACCCCTGAATACGAAGAAAAGTTCGAAAACAACATTTCGTACCGGTCGTGGACGTTAAAAAAATACGCTATGGAATTCACCTTGCAGTCGTTCGAGGCCGGAGATCAAAACCTCACCAAACTTGCTAAAAGCCTGACAGAATATGTAAAAAACGATCGGGTTACGATCAGGTCTGTTTCAACAGACACCAGTAAAAACACCCTGAAGAGTTTTTTTATCCTCGATGACTCGAGTGGATACACGTACTACACCAAATGGATCTATTCGCGCAAGAATCTTTACTGTATAAATTCACGATATCCAATTAGCAGTAACGAAACAACCGGGTATGCCGAGAATGCCCTGTCGTTCCTAAACTCGTTTAGTATTGCGGATACTTCTGATCATTAACCCGCGACTGCTCCTTTTTTCGCCGCGTCCAGGATATTCCTAACTGTATTCAACAAGTTCAACGACGCATCCACTTCTTCTTTGCGCGCAGATACGCTTTCTATGTTGAAGCCATAAGGAATTTCGTTCCTTACACAGTACGCCGAAAGTTCATGTGCAATTTGCGTTGCGATCTGTGCCGACAAACCCAGGCAGTCTCCTGAATTCTTCAATTGCTCCTTTATGTTTTCTGGAATATGGATTCCCAGCCATTCAAGGAACAACAACGTCTTTGCCGAACCGCAGAGCGTTAATGTAAAGACAATAGTAGGTACGCTTTTGTTCTCGCGCTTACATGCGGCAACCAGGTCGTCGAGAACTTTAGTTGTGTAGCCGACATTAAAAATACACTGTGAAATAAAATACGACACACCCGAACTCATCTTGTCGAGCATGCGAGCGTCTTCGTCTTTAAGGATTGCATGACGTTCTGGAATTGTAACTGCGCCGATCACAGAATGGTCTTCGTGATTTTCACGCCAGATCTTGTAGGCCTCTTTTAAACTTGTCTTGGGAATTGAATCGGGCGAAGGTAGTCCAACAAACACCGGGTAGAGCTTCTGTTTGTGGAGATCATGAAGCCATTGTGTAAGCTCGTCTTTAGTGAACTTTCCGGCGGGGCGGTAAATGATCTTCGGTACGGTGAGCTCACTCAAATACTTACTGGCGTAAACGTGTGGATCGATACAGCTAACGAACGGGAATGGTCGTTCCTCGTTAGTGCGCTCGGCTTCATCTTGCAAGTCATAAACAACGAGGCCGTCGATCTCGAGTGTGCGAAGGATGTTTAGACCCTTGGTTGCGATCTCCTGTATTTTTTCCGGGGTACTGGTTGCCTTTGGGGGGCTGATGCCATACAGGAGTATGCCTGATTCTCTGTTCCTTACTTTGTTTAAGAACATCTGTTAGGTGGTGAGGAATGTTAAAGAGGGGTCAAAAGTAGTGGATATTTAGTACCTTTTAAATCCCATTCCCCGGAAAAATGCGGTTGATCGCTTGTTTGTTGCTGGTATTGACCTTTTCTGACGTAAGGGAGGCAGAGAGGATCTTTACCGCAGGCCAACAGCTCTACGCCGAAGGCAAGTATAAGCTTGCAGCCGATACACTGAAAGTGTCGGCCACGCTCTTCGAACAAGCCGGGAAAACAATTGAACAAGTAAGGGCCGCTAACCTGCAGGCCGAATCTCTTTCGAACCTGGGACAGTGCGACGTTGCAGGACAGTTACTTCAACATTCGCTGGAGATCATCGGCAACGAGAATAAAGCTGTGCTCGCCGATACATATTATTATCTATCACGACATGCAGGTGGGTGTGCCCGCAAGTTCGATGATGCGATCGGGCTCATGCAAAAATCGCTCGCCATTAAAGAAGACATCTATAAACCGGGAGATCCTTCGTTTGCATTTGATTACACCTTCCTCGGATACATCTACAATTCCAAAGGAAAATACGACAGCGCGCTGGTCTATTTAAACCGGGCGATTGCGATTCGCGAGAAAGATCCGGCTGCGGATGCTGTTGAAACATCGCACACGTTGTTCAACCTTGCTGCCAGTTATGAAGGGAAGAGTCAGCTTGGAAAAGCTCTTGACTTAAACCTGCAGGCTTTACAAACCCGCATGGAGAAACTCGGATCGACGCATGTAACCGTTGCGAACAGTATCAACTCGATTGGCCGGATCTATCGGAAGCTGGGAAACAACGAACGGGCGCTGGAATATTATCGGCAGGCGTTGGACATCAGGAAAAGTGCACTGGGTGTTAATCATCCAAATGTTGCGGGCAGCTACTACGAGATCGGAAATCTTTACGGCAACATCTCAAACTATCACGCTTCGCTCGAATACATCCAGGAAGGAAATCGCATTCTTGAAAGCAATGCCCAGGTAGCGAACGACGTGCTGCCCACATACATCGCTTACGCGGGAAAGATGTACGGACTGACCGGTCAGCACAGCAACGCGAAGGCAGCGATCCAGAAGGCAGTAACTATGGCCGAAACCAAGCTTGCGGCAACACATCCGTATCGTGCCGTGGTCTATAACATCGCAGGTGAATATTACGCCGAAACAGGTGAGCTCGAAAAACAATCGGAATATTTCAACAAAGCGCTTGTTGTCTACCGGGCTTCGTATGGCAATGGCTCCGAGCGTGAAGCAGATGTGATCTCCAAAATGGCGGCTTCATATGCGAAGTTTGGACAGCCCGACAAGGCGCTGTTGATGTACACAGATGCGTTGGCGTTGTACATCACACGAGTGGGCGATCAGAATCCGAAAACCGTGTCTGTCCTGTTGGCGATCGGCGACATCCATGCTTCGAAAAAAAATTTGGCCCAAGCCGAAACGAATTACCAGCAAGCATTGCACAGCACCGACACTACGAACAAGCCGTTGATGCTCAGGATCGTTCGAAGCAAAGCAAAGATCGAACAAGGGGAAACGGCGCTCGCGTCTTACCAACAAGCCATCGAATTGATGGATGAAATTGCGCAGGGATACAACAATGAAGCTGCGCGAATTCAACTCGAAAAAGAAAAACGTGAGCTGTGTGCTGCTGCAATGGATGTTGTGTGGGATCTCTACGATAAAACACATTACCAGGAGTTCCTG
>DASRSO010000150.1:0-8320 GCA_035656375.1 Cyclobacteriaceae bacterium
GAAGTTCCAGAGACGTATCGAGAAGTCCTTGCTGGCCGTAGCCATGAAGTTCCCCTTGAAATTGAACTTGATGTGTTCGATTGCCGAGGTATGACCTGAAAGTTCACGGGTTACAATACCGTTGTTCACAACCCTTATCAAGCCATAAGTATTTCCAACCACCAGTTGCTGTCCATCAGGAGTAAAAGATGCAGCGCTCAATCCTCTTCCTGCATTGTCGATCTTGATCACAGTCTCCTTATAGTTGTTCTGAATATCCCAGATGTAAAGATTTCCCTCATTGCCTGCACCAACCAGCTTCTTGCCATCGGGGCTCATGTCGAGGTAGTTGATCTTTTCTTTCGCAACGATCACTTCCTTCGCAGTGTTCAGGTCGGAGAAGCGGATGGAATGACCTGAGTTATCGCGTGCGTAAAAGCCTTTGTTGTCGTTAGTGAAGTGAATGTCACCAATATCAGAGATGAAGCCCGCGATCTTCTTCGGAGCCGCGCTCGGATTCTTCATGTCATAAAGCTCCACGTAGTTCGCATTGCGATTCATCGGGTACGAACCACCGGCTGCGAGCCAGTTCTCGTCGGGACTGATATCGAGCGTGAACACGAGGTAATCGGTACGACCGCCAATGATTGTTTCGGCGTTCCACTTCTTGTTGGCATCTAACGTCCAACGGATGATCCTTCCATCGCTACCACCGGAATAGATGTGGTTGCTGTTTACTCTTGTTTCGAGTGCACGCGCTGCACCTTTCAGGTGACCTTCGAGACTGAGCGTCATCGGGTCGCCGTTGTTAGCGAGTGCGCGGAAGAGTCCGTTATAGATGTCGTTATCGTATACATAACCATCGTAAGTGTCGTTGAAGTTGTGGGCTTGCTGTGCAAGAAGGGCTTCCTGCTCAGGGTTGTTACCCAACTCTTTCGACTTGATGGCCATTGCTTTGGCTATCGCGCGATACCTTTCGGCCTGTGCACGGGCTTCACTTTCTACAGCAGCCTTCTCGTTCTTTTCAGCGAGGGCCTGCGCGGCAACGGCCTTCTTCTCGTTTGTGAGAGCTACACGTTCCTGGCGTTTGGCTTCTTCGGCGTTCTTAATGGCTTCGGCTTCAGCGGCAACGGCTTTTTGTTCGTTCTCCACTGCGAGAGCTCGTTGCTCATTTGCGACGATCTCGTTTTTGCGTGCTATCTCGGCTTGCCTTTTGGCTTCAGCTTCAGCAACAAGCGCTTTCTGCTCGTTGTCTTTCGCAACTTTCTCACTCGCCTCTGCACGAACCCTCGCGGCTTCCGCCTGTGTCCGTTGAACAAGCGCGTATACAAGGAACAGCAGCGAGATAACCGTCGCAGTTCCAAGTACCATCGCGAATATCCGCGCATTGCGCAGCTTGCGTTTCGCTTCAAGTTCCTTGATCCTTTGCTCCGTCTCGAACTCTTTCTTCGAGTATTCGAGGAAGATAAGGGTACGTTCGAAGGCCGGATGATATCGCTGACCCCAAACGAGCGTAGGCTTATGTTTGGTCTGCCAGTTGAGTGCAAGCTGAAGATCCGGTGGCCTCCACAAACCTGCCTTGCCTACCTGGTACATGGCTGCCGCTTCGGCTAAGCGCAGGTACATCTGCACCGCTTCCGCTTCATCGTCCACCCAGTTCTTCAGGCGTGTCCATATACGCATCAAACTTTCGTGCGATATATCGATCATCGCCCGCGACTGCAGTACGTTGCCATAAGCAGGGGTCAGCAACGACCTTCCAGGCTCACGGAATTTCTCAATGACTGCAATTACATCTTCCTCCGAAACATCTGCGATCGCAGCAATCTCATTCAATCTCGTAGGACGACGGATACCGAAGTTCTCACCCCGTTTTTCCGTGATCGCTTTAAACAGCAATTCACAGATCCGTTTCTGTTCGTCGTCCAATTCATCGAAAGCTTCGTTCGCGTGCTGCGACAAGGCTTCCGACATAGTACCGATAGCCTCGTAGTGCTTAAGGTCTACCGCTTCATCTTCGTAGTCTTTGTATCGCGACCAGTAGCTCCACGTACGCATCAACGCGTGCTGGAGAATTGGCAACTGGTCTGGATTATCACCCAGGTCGTTCAACAATTGTTGTACAAGCCTTGGAGATATCTTTGCGTTACCCACTGCAACAGGTCCTTCTATGGCACGACGCTTTTGGTCGCGTGTCATCTGCGGGATCAGGTAGTGGCTATCGTTAATTTTTCTTGTGAGGTCGGGGAACTGGGCACAATCACCGATGAAGTCGGAACGCATGGTGATCGCCACATAGATAGGGGAGTCTTCGTAATTAACTGCTTCCATGAGCAGGTTCACGAATGCCAGCGTCTCGTCCACCGAGTTGGGATCTGTGCTGTCCTTGAACCGGAACAATTCTTCGAACTGGTCGACCAGGATCAGGTAGTTGACATCCGCAGAGCGACGCGATTGCTGAATGGCTTCCACAAGGCCGAGTGAGCTCGAACGAAGCAGCGTCGACACGATCGTACGCTTGATCTTCTTATCCTCAGCATCAGCGTTTTGATATTCGGGGTTTGCCTTTAGAAGCGACTCTGCAAGGTTGTCGATCGGACCTGCGCCGGGGCGTGTAACAATTACTTCCCAGTTAGGGCTGGCATCCGTCAGAAATCCCCCGTAAAGGATGGGAAGAACGCCGCAATAAATGAACGACGACTTACCACTACCTGAAGGACCAATAACGCCTACGAACCTGCTCTTCGATAGCTTCAGGAGCACCTCGTCGCTCTGGCCCTCACGACCAAAGAACAAGTGACTCTCTTCTATCTTGAACGGACGTAACCCGGGAAACGGGTTGTTCACGTCTACGGTAGACACTACAACATTTTCATTCTGTTGGCTCATAACCTAATGGTTAAAACTCCTGTAAGAACACTTTTAACGACTCTATCGACTTGGGCCTGTCGCCCGTTATTATTGTCACATTCTGACTCTTGAAGCTTTCCATTGTGCTGGTCGGCTGCGAAGAGGAGAGGATCGCCTTTCCTTTGATCGGTTTCTTCCGACCAAATCCCGGCGCCTTCAAGAGGTCGAGTACCTTCATTCTTACCCACTGGTCATTCACCTTCCCTTTGAAGATGATCGCTCCGTCGAAATTCCTCAGATTCTCTATATGCTGTTTGCGTACGTCAAGTAAGTCACCTTCGAAGGCCGGCGTCAAAACTTTAAAGCCAGACTTCTCGATCGCCTCCCGGAAGGGAAGAACTTCCGATTCATCGATACGGTCGTGGACGAGGTAGATGGCCTTGCCCTGGAAGTCTTCATATTCTTTGTCCTGGGCTTCGAGAAGCTCTTCGCGCATGATGTTTTTGAAGTCTTCGAGGGGATTCTGCAAGATCTCGGCGCCTTCCTGCGCTTCGATGTCACGGCGGATGTTGTCTATAAAAGAACGCTGGCGGTCGCTGGCATTCTTAAGATTGGGAGAGATCCATATCAGTCGCGAGAAATCTTCTTTGTTCTGACGCTTTATAGCCGCAAGCTCCGCTGCAATACGGTTCTGGATGTCAACCACCGAGCGATCTGCACCATCCGGGATCTCGCCATATGCGCTGCCTATAAGGTGGATAGACAATGAACATTCCTCGAGATCTTTCTTCACGATGCGTTCGAGCTCTACGGCGTTGTTTGGAAGAGTCTGCCGGGGAAGCACCATGTAACCGTGACGCTGAAGCTCGCGCTTGATGATATTGCGTTGAACCGAAATGTCGTGGCCTGTTTCTGCAAGGTAGATCGTCTTGCGACGGAAGAGGTTCTTCACTTCCGACTTCGTCCCCTCTCTTAAGAAGAGTAATGATTCATGGATGTCGTAAGCAAGGTCGACCATCTTCATCCAGTATTGCTTTTCAGCTTCCTGGCTAAAGAAGTCGGAATATTCTTTCATGAGGCCAGTCTCGGTGTCGATCTGGAACATGTCGTAACCCAACAACTCGCGGAGCTTAGGTGGTTGCTCCTGCAGCATGAGAGGCGACTTCATCACCTTGAACACCCTGTTTACTTTAGAAGTACCCGCAACCTTGTTGAAGGATTCGAGAGTATCGAGGCAACGGCCCGACTGAACGAAATCTTTGGAGAGAATGGCAACTACAACAGCAACGTTATCCATCGTCGACGCAGTAACGGTGTCGAACTCATCCTTGAGGAGGATGTTGGGTTTCGAACCCAGTACCTGTAAAAGCATGAGTTCAAGAAACTTCTTGAAATGCGTTACCCAACCACTATCGTTTTTGGATGCCGTTTCGTTATCCTTTTGCGCGAAAGTGATCAGTACATCGACGTCGAATGTCATTTGGGGTGGTGGATTATGTTTTCGGGTTACTGTTCTGTTGTTGTTCTATGTTTGAATTAAAGATTTACCTGTAATATTCTTGATCAGGCCTTGCGCCAGTTCATGGTGGTTTGCCATCACGAAATAGAAATCATGCAATGTTATCTTGAATACGACCGACCGTTCTATGGCAGATAGACCAGTGATCTTCATTGGTGGTCCTTCCTGGAAAAGGTCACCGATAACATCGCCTTTCTTCAAGGTGCCGATCTCTTCGTTATCATTTTTCAACTTAACCTGGCCGTGAGCGACGATAAGTATCGGGTTCTCGTCGGGGAAGTTCACCTTGTCGCGAACGTTGATGTCGAGAGGTGAGATCTTATCGGCCAAAGCACTTAATAGATTACCCGCAATCCCTTTAAACACCGGTAGCTCTTTTAGGAAGAGGATCATTTCGATGTGGAGGAAGAAACCGTCGTCGAGACCATCGAGCAACTGGTTGTTTCGTATTGCGGTATCGAGGAACCGTTTGTCTTTCGAAGGAAGTCGCTCGGTGATAGTCTCGTAGATCGACTTGTCTTTATTATAGATCACCCACGCAGCAGTCTCTTGCAATAACTTATCGCTGTTGAACATCTGGCTGATGAGACCACGGCTAACCCTGAAATCGTTGAGGAACGCAGATGCATGCACGGCGCATACCTTCGACCACCGGTTGTTGTAATTAAAGTCGCGGTTTAGTACGTAGTTGATTACCTGGATAGGGTTATAGCTCTCACGCGGGAAGTACGTCTGGAGTTTTTCAAGCTTGTCGGAAACCTTAGAGTCATCAAGCAATGGAATGATCTTGGGTTTCATATCGACGTCGACAAACAGGTCGAGAAGCTCAAGTGCATACTGGATACTGTCTGGTGTATTGGCAAGGATGTTCTCACGAACCAACTGCACCGACTGTGGATCATACAATAAAGAGAGAAGCAATGTTATGTGATCGTAGTTCTCGAGAACTTCTTCGCGTATCGCCTGCCGGAGATACTGGAAGTGTTTTTCGTCGGGAAGCTCATCCAGTGCGGCAAGGTTCCACAGCGCCTTACTCATCTCGGTGTCGAGAAGGTCTTTCACGGCACTTGCTTCGCGACCCTTCGCCCTGTAATCAATAAATCTTAATGAGTAAAGGATCTGTTTTACAATGCGCTTGTCGGGGTAGTCTACTTTCTTCCACAGCAGGGCGATGCCCTCGTTGCCACCGATGTGGCCGATGATCTGTATGATCTTCAGCATCACTATGTCGGACTGACCCGACTTATGGAACGCAGCTTCAAGAACCGGAAGCGAAGCGGGGCCAGCTTCTTTCAAAGCAGAGATCGCCTGGTGCGAATACGCGGGCGATGAAAGCATGTCTATTAACACAGGCCATGTTTCCGGACGCTTCACACGACGGGCTGTGAGCATGGCCTCATTGCGAACCTTTATATCAGGGTCGCGCATTAACTCGAGAAGAATGAATATCGTTTTCTGACTGATGAGCTTGCGAAGAAGCTTCGCTGCAAGCTGGCGATCACTTTGTTTCACCGACTTGCTAAGCTTCATCAGCTTCTCGGGGGAGATCGAAAGAACGTCACTGTCTTCAGCAACACCTTTTGCCAGTTCTGCAAGGCTCCGGGTTTCAGGAGCATCCTGCCCGGCACCGATAGCCTGTACTTTCTCTTCCGCGAATTTCTTTACGCGACGAAGGTCACTGTTCACCAACTGGATTACAGCGCTCTCGAACAACGCCGGTTCAAGTTTCTCCATCAACTTCAAGCCGTAGATAACTTTATCTTCTGCGGTGCTCTTCACTTCTTTTTCGAGCACACGGTCGAGCGTATATTCTTTTTGTTCGTGCTCCTCTACAACCTTCCTGCTCTTTTCGAGAGATGACTGCAGTGTATCGCGATAGCCTTTGTACATACGGTTCGCGTACCAGTACCACGCCAAAAGCGCCGGCAGCGTAAAGAACGTTACCGTAAGGATGTTGAACAGCGCAAACTGGTTCATGATCACGATCGCGCCCCCACCAATAATACTGGCAGTTGCAGTGATCATACCTTCCACTTTCGTTTGGGCATCCAGCTTGTGCGCCTTGTCCATCGGGATGTAATACATCTTGAAAACCGGGTCATCAAGACCACCCTTCAACGAGTTCACAAAGAGCTTGCTCATCGCGATCATAATGAAGAAGTAGATCAACGCGTCGCCTCCTTCAAATCCAAACGAAACACCAAGTATCGCAGCACCACCGGTGAACAAAAGAAGCAACAACGGATTGATCAAAAGCGCTACACGCAAACCATAGGTCTGCATGATCCAGTCTGTCGCGAATGTTGTAAACAGGAAGCCGAAGATCACGATCGTCGCTTCGAACAGTGAGAGGAAGGTCGGCAGGTCATTACCCGTAAACATCTGACCCGTCACGTTGAAGAATGAGTAGTCGAGGAATCGCAGTGCTATGATCGAGATGACCACGAAGCCGGCCATCGACATAAGGAACTTGTTCTTAAAGAGCTCTGTAAGCGAAAGCTTTTCCAGTGTTTTATCATCGCCCACGTCGCTTCGAAGAACCTTCTCCTTCGTCATGTAGCGGCTCGACATGAATATGAACATTCCGAGATAACCCAGCGCGCTGAACAGCGCAACAGTAAAGAGTTCGTCGATCTCGAGGTTAGCATACTGGATAAGGAGAGGGATACTGAAGAACGCAAGGATCTGTGCAATATCAACACCCACGTCGACACTACCGATAACCCGCTTGGCCTGGCGCAGGTTGAACAAGCGACCGAACGATCCCCAGAACACGAGCTGACAAATAAATGTGAAGGGGAGGATCTGCGTGAAGGCGAGATAACCAACGTAACTCTCATCCTGGATCGCGGTGTTACCACTAAAGATCTGGTGGATGTAGATCTCCGCGAATTCTATACCACCAGCTATTATAATAACCACCGAAAGACTGGTGATCGCCAATACCTTGAACGGCACCCGGCCCTGGAGAAAGTTATAGATACCCGTGGCAACCACACCGAACACCCCGGAGATAGCCAGGGCAATAGGCAAGTGGGTCTTTTCGTTAAAGATCTGCGATGAAAGGAACAACGTCTGCGCAGCGACAGTAATAGTCGCGAGAAACGTTCCCATCAAAAAGCTGATGATCAGCAACGCCGAAACTGGGCCAACCTCATTGGGCTCGACCCCCAACAACCTCTGTAATCTTTCCTTCATAGGGGGATGTGGATAGACTAATCGCTAAATTTCTTAATATTGGCGGAAAAAACCTATCTGAGGCCGGTTTTCATTTGATTTTTAGAGATATTCTAACTAAGGCCAAACCTTACGATTCAGTCCCCCGTAGGGGGTATTCCCACGAAGTTTACCCCAGTTAAGTGGCCAGATTAAATGTTTTGTAACTCTCCGGCGGGAATCAGCAGCGAACTGTCGCCATAACTGAGAAACCGGTACGAGTTGTCGAGCGCTTCCCGGTATACCTTTTTCCAGTCAGGCCCGATAAAGGCCGCCACCAGCAGCATCAGCGTCGAACCCGGCTGGTGAAAGTTGGTGATCAGCGCATCGCACAGGTGAAACCTGTACCCCGGATGAATATAGATCGATGTGCTCCCGGTTAATGAACCGTGGTCAAGCACGTTTTGCAGGCTTTCATCAACAGGAATAGGTTGAATTGAACTGTAGGGGTCGGTCTGTGTAACATGGAACGGCGCCTTCGGATCGACAGCCAGCTTGCAACCATACCAGTAAATGCTCTCCAGTACCCGGAGCGACGTGGTGCCCACCGCCACCACCGTTTTCTTTCCCAGCAATTGCTCAATGAG
Organism: Cyclobacteriaceae bacterium; assembly: GCA_035656375.1. Taxonomy (GTDB): domain Bacteria; phylum Bacteroidota; class Bacteroidia; order Cytophagales; family Cyclobacteriaceae; genus ELB16-189. The sequence goes on from DASRSO010000150.1 coordinate 8,152, forward strand.
CTCACGCGTAATGATGAGTTGTTCCTCATGCATCGTATGCTCCACCGCATTCTGAACCTTTACAGGCATGAATGGTCCCGCGCTCACGTGAAGCGTAACCCACGCCGGTGTTATATCCTTTTGTTTTAACTGCCGAAAGATCTCGTCTGTAAGATGCAGCCCGGCCGTA
>DASRSO010000151.1:0-27821 GCA_035656375.1 Cyclobacteriaceae bacterium
TCCGGGAATTATTCCCAAATTGACTTCTGGTTGTCCAAATTTGGAATTTTCCGTGGCGATCCGGATGTGGCAAGCCATGGCTAATTCACATCCTCCGCCGAGTGCAAAACCATTTACGACTGCAATCACGGGTTTTGAGCAGGTTTCGAGGCTTTTGAAGAGATCTTGCCCTTTTTGAGCCAATTTCTTCGCTTCAGAACCGCTCAAAACAGCCAATTCTTTGATGTCGGCACCCGCTACAAAGGCCTTTTCGCCCTCGCCAGTGATGATGATCCCGGCGACTTCCGGCGTCTGGCAAGCCTCTTGTAAACACTGGCGAAGCTCACTCATCACGCCTTGATTAAGAGCGTTTAGTGCCTCTGGCCTCGAAATCTGGATCACATAAGCCACTCCCTGGATTTCGGTCTTAATGAAGTTCATACTCGTGCTGGTTGGTTGAAGAAGATGAAAACGAACATAATAATAGTAGTTGTATTAACTACCATTTCTATCTGCGCGTCCGCACAAAATTACACCTCTAACGGGGATGGTAACTGGACTACGGCGTCGAAATGGAACAACACGTCGGGTTGGGGTACAACAACACCTCCCGTCGATGGTTCGCACGGTTCGGGTACGATTACCATGAACAATGTGATGACTATCACTGGCAACTACAAAACTGGTAGTGCAACGTTGAACATCAACGCAAGCAAATCGCTTACGGTAACTGGTAACATGACCCTTGGTGGTGGCTCGGACGTGAACGTGTCGGGTACGCTTACGGTGAATGGTGACCTTACATTAAACAGCACACTGAATATTCTTCCTGGTGGTAAAGTTGTGGTTTACGGAAACGTGATCGTGAACAGTTCGAATTACCTGATCGTTGGTACGAGTGCAGCGTCTCCGCCTTATGCCGACCTGGTTATCAAGAATGACCTTAGGCAAAATAATAGTGGTGACGTGACTGTAAACAAGAACGGTCGGGTGGGTGTGTTTGGTAATGTGAAGGATGATGGCAACGGTGGTGCGTTCCTTAAGCTTAACAATGGCGCTCAGGTATATGTTGATGGAAACGTTAACTACACAGGTGGTGGTAACGATATCATTAATAGTAACCCTGCAAGCCCTTACGGACTTTATGTAAACGGTACGACAACGAACAGTGGTGGTGGTTCTTCAACAACTTCAAATAAGGCCAATAAGGCTGTGATGACTGCGACTAATGCTCCTTTTGCTAACTGGGTTGCTACACAGCAAACGATGATGCCTGTAACATTGATGTTCTTTAAAGCCAATGGCACTACCCTCGAGTGGGCCACTGCTTCGGAAAAGAACTTCGACTACTTCGTTGTAGAGTTTTCGAAGGATGGTATTGAATTTAATGAAGTTGCTAAAGTTCAGGGTAACGGTAATACAGACGTTCGTCATGACTACAGTTATGAGATCACGAACCCCGTTGTTGGTAAATCTTATTTCAGGTTGAAGTCGGTTGACTTCGATGGCAACACAGAAACGTTTAATGTGGTGAGTGTTGTTAACGAATCACAGAAGTCGGTGAAGTTGTTCCCTAACCCGGTAGTGGATGGAAATTTGAATGTCGAATTCAACTTTGATCTTACGGAAGAGGCGAATGTATCAGTGATGAATCTTAGCGGAACGGAGGTAGCAGGATTTAAAGTAAACAGTATGGAGAATTTGCTTACGCTTTCGCTCGATGCCGGAACATACATCGTAAAAGTTTCTTCACCTGAGATCAATACGACTACCAGGATGATTATAAAGTAGCCTTTAGGTTCTTTAAAATATCTTCTGTCATCTGTTCCAATCCGAACTCATGTTTCCAGCCCCAGTCTTGTCGTGCAGGAGTATCATCGAGCGACCTGGGCCATGAGTCGGCGATGGCCTGGCGGAAGTCGGGCTTGTAAGAGATCTGGAAATCGGGAATGTGTTTCTTGATTGTTGCTGCGACCTGTGCGGGGCAGAAGCTCATACTAGAAATGTTGTACGAGGTACGCACTTTAACTTTCTCCGCGGGTGCTTCCATGAGATCGATCGTAGCTTTTACAGCATCGGCCATATACATCATGGGCAGATAGGTGTCGGGGGCCAGGAAGCATTCGTATTTTTTTTCTTTGACTGCCTTGAAGTAGATATCTACAGCATAGTCGGTTGTGCCGCCGCCGGGTGGAGTTTTCCAGCCGATGAGCCCGGGGTATCGCAGGCTTCGCACGTCGACACCATAACGACGGAAATAATATTCGCACCAAAGCTCGCCGGCGAGTTTTGTGATCCCGTAAACCGTGGTGGGATCCATGATGGTGTCCTGGGGAGTGTTCTGTTTTGGTGTTGTTGGTCCGAAAGCGGCGATGGAACTAGGCCAATAGATTTTATCGAGTTTTAATTCGTGGGCTGCTTCGAGTACGAAGAGGAGGCTCTCCATATTTAATTTCCATGCCCATCGCGGATCTTTTTCACCTGTTGCTGAAAGCAGTGCCGCCAAATGATATATCTGTGTAATGCCGTTTTTCCTAATAATCTCGAACAGTTTGTCGCGCTGCATTACATCAAATTTTTCGTAACGGCCTTCTTTCAAAACGCCGACAGGATCTTTGATGTCAGAAGAGATGACGTTGTCTTTACCGTAGATATTCCAGAGACCTTGCGTGAGCTCGGAGCCGAGTTGACCACCGGCTCCAATGAGGAGGATTTTCGTCTTGTGCATGGTGGGCCGAATTTAATAATTTTGCGACGTGACATTCGAGGAATATCTCTTATCGAAAAAGATTGATCCAACAGCATTCAAGTCTGCCGAACCAGAACGGTGGAAAGAATGGGAAACGTTGTTCAGTCATGTAGGCGAAGCGAGCTTCACTGCACAAAAATTATATCTCATAAATCCCATACGCAGAAAGTACCATGTACAAAAAACTTCAACCGGTTCTTGAAAAGGAAATCGCTTCCATTCGTGAAGCGGGATTGTATAAAAAAGAACGAGTGATCACCACTCCTCAAGGCGCCGACATCGAAACTACCGACGGCAACGAGGTGATCAACTTTTGTGCGAATAATTATCTCGGGCTGTCGTCGCATCCGCGGGTGATTGAAGCTGCGAAGAAGGCGATCGAAACTCATGGCTTCGGAATGTCGTCGGTACGATTCATTTGCGGAACACAGGATATTCATAAAGAGCTCGAGAAGAAGATCAGCGACTTCCTCGGAACGGAAGACACAATTTTATACGCAGCAGCTTTCGATGCGAACGGCGGAGTATTCGAGCCACTCTTCGGCGCTGAAGATGCGATCATTTCCGACGAGCTCAACCACGCTTCGATCATCGATGGTGTGAGGCTCTGCAAGGCGATGCGCTATCGTTATAAGCATAACGACATGACAGATCTTAAGAAGCAACTCGACGACGCAAAAGCTGCCGGTGCAAAACAGATCATCATCGTAACCGACGGTGCATTCTCGATGGACGGAACCATCGCGCAGATGGATAAGATATGTGACCTCGCCGACCAGTATGAAGCGTTGGTGATGACGGACGAATGTCACTCTACCGGTTTCCTTGGAAAAACAGGAAGAGGCGTACCGGAATACAGGGGCGTTACTGGTCGTGTTGATATCATCACGGGTACACTTGGCAAAGCGCTCGGCGGAGCATCGGGTGGTTTTACGTCAGGACGTAAAGAAATTATTGAGCTGCTGCGTCAGAGGTCGAGACCGTACCTGTTCTCAAATACTTTAATGCCTTCGATTGTCGGGGCCTCTATCGAGGTGTTCAACATGTTGAGTGAAACCACCGCACTTCGCGACAAGCTTGAGGCGAACACAAAATATTTCCGCGCCGAAATGACCAAAGCAGGGTTTGACATAAAACCAGGCGAGCATCCTATCGTGCCCATTATGTTGTACGATGCGCCTTTGGCCCAGAAGTTTGCAGAAAAGCTGCTGGCAAAAGGGATCTATGTGATAGGTTTCTTCTTCCCGGTGGTTGCCAAAGGGCAGGCGCGTATCCGCGTACAGATCTCGGCAGGGCACGAGAAACATCATTTGGATAAGGCGATCAAGGCATTTACAGAGGTAGGGAAGGAGCTCGGGGTGTTGAAATAAGCGGCTGCGGCGGCTTTTTCCTACATTTAGGAAATTATTGTAACTTTCGCATGGAGGAAGAGTATTCTTTCTATGCCTCCTAAACTGTTCAATAAATTCTTCCGATGGTTTTGCCATCCCAAACTTCGAAATCACATCGAAGGCGACCTCATCGAATTCTATCGTGAACGCGTAAAAAAGTCAGGCAAACTCGCCGCCGACTTTCTCTTCATGATCGATGTGCTTTTACTTTTCCGCCCTGCAATCATACGACCGCTCGACCAACCTAAAACCTCTTTTATGTTCAGAAATTACTTCACCATCGGCTGGAGAACTTTACTCCGTAACAAAGGATACTCCGCAATTAACATTGGCGGGCTTGCTGCCGGTATGGCGGTAACGATACTGATCGGTATGTGGATATTCGATGAGATATCGTTCAACAGATCATTTCAAAACTACGACCGTGTGGGTCATGTGATGGTGCACAATGGAGAGGGGACGTATCCTTCCAACCCGTTGCCATTAGAAGCAGAGCTTCGAACGAACTATTCCCAGGATTTTAAGTACGTTACACTTTCGGACTGGCCGCAGGAATACCCTGTCACCGCCACCGACCGGAAGTTCATTGAAAGAGGGTTCTTCATGCAGCCAGACGGCGCCGAGATCTTTTCTTTTGATATGACCTACGGTACTCGTAAAGCATTGACCGAACCGAACACGATCGTCGTTTCTGAATCCCTTTCGAAAAAACTTTTTGGCGACAAAGACCCCATCAACGAAATAGTCAGGATCAAGAACACGCTCGACGTACGAATAGGTGGAGTTTACAGCGACTTCGCAGCGAACACCGATCTCCACAACGTTCACTTTGTTGGATCATGGGATTGCCTTACCTCCATGTTGCCATGGATCAATGTAGAGCAAAATCGTTGGGACAATAATTCATTCAAGATCTATGTGCAGTTGAATGATGGAGTAACATTCGAAGATGCTTCAGCAAAGATCAAAGACATCAAAATGAAATTCCTGAACGAGGAGCGGAGGCAATACAAGCCGCAACTGTTTGTTCACCCGATGAGCAAGTGGCACCTGTACTCGAAGTTCAAGGAGAGGAAGAATGTTATGAGTGAGCAGCTGCAGTTCGTTTGGCTTTACGGAATTATCGGAGGTTTCGTGTTGATACTTGCCTGCATCAATTTCATGAACCTGAGCACGGCGAGGTCGGAAAAGCGTGCGAAGGAAGTCGGCATCAGGAAGACGATGGGGTCGCTGAGACGCCAGCTGGTAGTGCAGTTTTTTAGTGAATCTTTTATAACAGTTGGCATTGCGGGGCTTTGCGGGGTATTGTTCGTGCTGATTGCTTTGCCTTTCTTCAATGAAGTAGCTGCAAAGCAAATATCGTTTCCGTGGAGGATGCCTGTTTTCTGGATTGCAATTTTTTGTTTTGTGGTGATTGCCGGCCTGATGGCGGGAAGTTACCCGGCAATGTACCTGTCGTCGCTTAAGCCCGTGAAAGGATTAAAAAATCCGGCCACATCAATTCCGCGTAAAGTACTTGTTGTGCTTCAGTTCACGGTTTCGGTTTCACTTATACTGGGAACCATTATTGTTTACCAGCAAATAGAATATGCGCGCAACCGGCCGGTGGGCTACACGCGCGATGGCCTGGTCACAGTTTTCATGATCACACCCGACTTGCTGGAACATTCGGAGGCAATTCGCAACGAGCTCCTTCTCTCCGGTGCTGTCGAAAATGCGGCAACATCTTCGGCACCTGTAACCGGCGTATGGTCTAACAACAGTGGCTTCGATTGGGATGGGAAACCAGCGAACCTCGAAACAAATTTCAACGTGAACTGGGTAACACAGCCCTACGGAAAAACGGTAGGTTGGCAGTTTATCCAGGGCACTGATTTTGCCGATGGCATTGTCGCCGATGGTTCTTCAATTGTGATCAACCGTACCCTTGCCAACCTTATGGGTTTCAAGGATCCGATCGGGCAGATCTTAAGATGGGAAGAGCTTCGTTTGAAAATCGTTGGCGTTGCTGAAGATATGGTAATGGACTCGCCGTATCATCCCATCATGCCCACGGTCTTTCGTTTTGGCAATCGCAATCTCAAGACAATAAACATCCGGCTCAATCCATCATTGAGCGCGCAGGAAGCTCTCGTGAAGATTGCCCCGATCTTTCAGAAGTATAACCCTTCTGTGCCATTCGAGTACGAATTTGTGGATGAAGAGTACAACAAGAAGTTCGCCTCCGAAGTACGCATCGGCAGGCTTGCGTCGGTCTTCTCCGGTTTGGCTATTATTATCAGCTTGCTTGGACTCCTGGGACTCTCATCGTTCATCGCGGAACAACGCACAAAAGAGATCGGCATCCGGAAGGTTGTCGGTGCCACGATGCTGAACCTGTGGATGCTGCTTACGAGGAGCTTCGTTATGCTTGTATTGATCTCATGCGGCGTCGCTTTACCATTCTCCAGCTATTTTTTGAATGACTGGCTAATGAAGTTCGAGTATCGCATTACGATACAGTGGTGGATATTTCCAGTGGTAATAGCAGGGACAGTGATCCTCACCCTGGTAACTGTGAGCTACCAGGCGCTCAGGGCTGCCTTAATGAACCCAATAGAGAGCCTGAGATCAGAGTAGATTCTTGGTCTTTCTGTCAACGGCTATAGCCGAAGGGAACAGACCATAGATCACTTCCGACTCTTCGCAAGGCAAAAAGTAGATGTGACCTTTCCTGCCACGGATCTTCATCTTGTAGAAGTTGAATGCCGGGATAAACTTCAGCGACTTCACTTCGTCATGCTCATAACGCTGAACATAACCGTAGCTGAACACGGCAATCTTCTTCTTGCCGATGGCCACGCGCTTGATCCTCGTTGCAAAAATCGTCTGCAACGACAGGATCACGAGACCAATCGTGAAGAACAGGAAAGCACTCCACTGACCTTTGGGTGTATCACCGTGATTGATGAGGAATGTCACGCTGATGGACCATTGAAGTAAACCAAAGGCTAGCAAAAAATACTTTGCGAAATAGAACTTAACCAGGCTCGCCTCTTTCATCTTTCTTAAAAAATTGGTTTTCAACAAAACTAATATACGCAAATGCGTAACATTTAGTTCACAAATTCTTAATAGATGTTGACTGGCGTGAGGTAACCGTCGATGGTCTTACTTATCAACTGCGACAGGAAAGTCCTGACCTCGTGAGAATGTATATGGATACTGGGGTTTGCCCTTAAGCTTGCGAGTCATCTCAGGCACCTGGTCGTCGAGGTAAGACTTGAGTTCATAGATGGTCACTTTACCATCCTTGGGCGCTCCGTCGGCGTCGCCTTGCAAGGCCTTCAAAAGAAGATAAGTGAAGAGTCCGTGGCCGAGCTCGGCAAATTCTGTTGCGAACTGGTCGCTTCCAGCCGAAGCCATGACGTGAATGCCTGCGCTGCGCGAAAGTTGTGCGATCGCCTTTTCTTCAGTTGCCCCGCGCGTGGCAAGCAGTTCCACAGATCCGCCCGACTGGCAGGCGTCCATGATGATCAGTTGTTTCAACGCGCGAATGTTCTTCAGTTTCTCCTGGAGGATCGTCGCTTCGATGGCTTCATCTTTCAACGAACTGGCGTCGTAAAGCCTCAGGCTTTCGGTAGGGATGAAATAGAACTGGTTGTCGACCATGCTTCCGTGGCCGGCATAGTAGAAAACGAATACGTCTTCGGGATGGATCTTCGCCGAAAGGTCGTCGAGCTTCTTGAGGATGTTGCCGCGCGAGGCTTCCTGGTCGTACAGCGTATGCAGCTCCACATTTTTAAACAATGTGCCCTTCTTCTCCATAACCTCGATGAACGACTGTGCATCGGGACGCGCGTACGTCAACGCCATACGCGGGTTCTTGTATTGATTGATGCCGACGGCCAGGAGGTAACAGATGCTGTTGCGAGTAACCTGGTCCGACACAAATTCAATAGCGGGAGAGGTGCCTTCAACCTTGTTTTTGTTTGAAGCCGTTGCCGTGAACACGTTGCTGCCGCCGACGAGAGTAACCGGAAGCTTGTAAGTAGTGGTGGGATTTTTTGAGGTTGGCAGTTGCAGTTGGGTACGATCGATCGCAAGGCTTTTGCCGTTGTGATAGATCTTCAGGTTCTCGACACCTGCGCCGGCGTCGGTGATCCGTACATATAGCTCGCCCTTGCCCGACTCTTGTGATGGAACGAGCGCAACCTTTATCTGTGGGGGAGGTGATGTCTGGAGTTTTCCCTGGATGCCGCCTTTCGACTCGTCTTTTCCGCCGCCACGGTTCTGGAAGATCTTCGGCAACAGGTCCGGACGATAATATTCTTCGAAGAACTGGTCGACGGCGTAGGTCTTCATGCCATCCACAAAATGAATGTGTTCGCGGGCTGCGTCTGTGCCATTGAAATACCCTTCAGGATTTTTTACCATCCAGTCTTTGTCGCCGAAATGAATGTGTTCAAAAAACTCTTTACCCGAGGTGAGATCCCAAAACTTCGTAACACCATCCACACTGTGACTGATCAGCATCTTTTCATCCGGGCTGATGCGTAGCGAAGTGACTTCGGCACGGTGACCTTCGAACGTCTTTACGACTTTCGAAGCGCTCACATCCCACATCCGGATAGAACGATCGGCGCCCCCGGAATAGATGAAGCGTGCATCGGGACTGTAGATTGCGACGTGTGCTGGCCCATGATGGTCGGAAAGTTTTTTTGTAGCCAGACCGGTACCGATATCCCACAAGCGCAGGCTGCCGTCCCAGCTCGCGGTGAGCAACGTCTTTTGGTCGGGACTCATCACCATAGATCCCACAACGTCTTTATGGCCAACGAATGTGCGAACTGCCTGTTGCGTGTCGATCTCCCACATTTCGATCGCATTGTCGAGCCGTGCCGAAAAGACGTAGAGGTCGTTTGGATGGAACAGGACGTTGTAGGCAGAGTAGTTCTTGAAATCGAAGTAATGTTCGAGGGCGCTCGTGTTAAGGTCGTGGATCTTCATGGTAGCATCCCAGCTGCACGTCAGCACTTTACTTTCATCGCTATTAAACCGGATGTCGAAAATTGGTTCACGATACGATGCGATGGTCTTCAATGAATCGCCGCTCTCGGTATCCCAAAGAATGATCTTTCCGTCGCCACCACCGGTGATCAGTCGTCGGCCGTCTTTCGAAAGGTCGTAGGCCAACACAGCCTTCTTATGTCCAACGTACTCCATCACTGTTTTTCCCGAAGCCACATCCCAACGCTTGACCTTCGTTCCAAACTTTCCTTTGATCATGGTTTTCCCATCGCGACTCAATAAGATATTGTTCTTAAAACGAACGTATTTCGCAATGTTCGACTGCCAGTAGAAATTAGGATCGTAATTGAGACCGCCTTTATCGCGCATGTTCAGGATGCCGGTAAATTTCTTTGCAAGTCTATTGCTTGCTGTGTTCCATTCGTGAAGAGTGTTGTCGTTACTGGCGACGAACAGTTGTTTCCCGTTAATACCAAAGACCACGTTGTTGAACTCAACATTTTCCGGGGCAGGTGTGTCTGATATGATCTTGCCCGTTGCTTCGTCGAGATATGCGAAGTTCTTTTCAGTGGTGTATGCGATCACCCTGCCGTTAGGACTGACTGCCAGGTCGGCGGGGTCTTCAACTTTCTCCAGATAGGTTTTCTCAAGTGTTCCGTCGGACAGTTTGTACTTTTTCAGCGGGCCGTTGTTCGATACCATATATAAGTGTTTGCTGTCGGGGCTGAACGCTACACGGGTTCCGCAGCCTCCGCACGATCCTTCGGGAAATTCGAATTTGTACACCTGCTTCCAATCTGAAGTTTTGTAAACTCTGGCCACGCGGTTGTCTTCACCCACGGCGAGTAGATTTCCATCGGGGCTAACGGCTACGCCCGTGCCGTATCCTACACCTTTGTCGGGGTTGGCGTCAATCTTTTTAATGGGCCGTTTTGATTTCAGATCGATAACGACCACGCTATCGTCCCATGCATAGGCTCTTCCCACGTACTCGGTCTGGTATCCGCCAATGAAAGCATAACGGGAAGTTGGGTCTATTGCGAGCGACGTAACCCGGTAGTTGACAAGAATGGAGGCTTGTTGTTCGCCTGTTTCCACGTCCCAAAGCCTAACGGTTTTGTCGGTGCTGCCGGTAACGAGAGTTTTTCCGTCGCGGGTAAAGCCGATCGCGGTAACGGTAAGGTCGTGGCCAAGGAAGCTTCTCACTTCGCGGCCGGTGCTGATCTCCCAAAGTTTTGCCGATTTGTCGCGGCTACCGGAAGCGATGTAGTTACTGTCGGGGCTGGTGGCAACCGAGATCACGGCAAGCTCGTGGCCTTGCTGGAGGATGGTTTCGAAGGATTGTGCGTGTGCACAAAAGGAAAGCAGAGATAATATGATTACGAGGGGGCGCACCAGTTCAAACTTCAAAAACTCCAGACTATTTACGCTGACTTCGATTCCGGAACTACTTCAGAATCATCCGGCATCTCATCCCATCTCTCCGGTTCTTCATTATGCAGGTACTCCAATATTTTCTGTTCTACCTGTTTTAGCTTCAGGCCGCGTAAGTACTTACCGTTTCGTGCCAGCACGAGTCTCCCGGTTTCTTCCGACACAGCTACAACCAACGTATCACTGTTCTCGCTCATACCGACGGCCGAGCGGTGACGAAGTCCGAAGTGTGGAGGCAGGTGATCGTTTTCACTTACGGGCAACACACAACGCGCTGCTTTGATGCGGCCTTTGTAGATGATCACGGCGCCGTCGTGGAGCGGACTGTTCTTATTGAAGATTGAAAGCAAGAGCCGTTTATTCACCTGGGCATCGAGGGCATCGCCGGTGTCGATATAAAATTTCAATTCGGTGTCGCGGGAGAACACGAGCAAGGCGCCGGTATGCGTGGCCTTAAGTGTCTTCAGTGCTTCGATCACCTGGCTAATGTCGAAGTCGTCGTGGTGATCCTGGCGCCATGAGGCGAACGATCGAATGATCCCATCCCTGTTGAATTCTGTTGTGCGTCCAATAACCAACAGGAATTTTCTCAACTCGGGTTGAAAAATTATAAGCATGGCAGTTACACCAACACCAATAAACGTTCCGAGAATAGTCGTGAGCAATTCCATTTGGGCTGCACGAACGACGAGGAAGATCAGGTATAGTGCGAGGATGCCGAGGAAGATGTTTACTGCAAGACTGCCGCGGATCAGTTTGTACACATGGTAAAGCAAGATTGCCACCAGGGCGATGTCGATAAAATCGACCCAGCTGATCTCGAGAAATCCAATGTGCAATCCAAAAATCACCAATCAAAGTTAGTTAAATGTTTGCTTCGGGGTTCAATCGTTCATAGAGTTTAACGCACTCTTTGGCCTCCTTTACATCGTGGACTCTCAAAATACTTACTCCCTTTAGTAAGGCCACCATGTGCAACGCCGTTGTGCCGTTTAGGGCCGCTTCTGGCTTCACTTCCAGAGTTCGCCAGATCATTGATTTTCGCGACAGGCCTGCCAGCACGGGTTTTCCGATCATCCTGAAAACATCAAGATTATTCAACATTGAAAAATTCTGTTCAACGGTTTTTGCAAATCCGAAGCCGGGATCTACCGCAACGTCGATAAGTCCTTCCTGGGCGAGTTGGTGTACTTTCTTCTGAAGGGCTGCAAGCACTTCTTTCACCACGTCGTCGTATTGCGCATGCTGGTTCATGGTCTTCGGTGTTCCGCGCATGTGCATGGCGATGAACGGGACTCGGTGGGCGACTGCGAGCTTCGGGAGGTTCGGATCGTGGTCGCCGCCGGTGATATCGTTGATGATACTTGCGCCAGCGTCGATGGCCTTTGCGGCAACTTCGCTACGGAACGTGTCGATCGAAATGGGTGTGTGGGGAGAAAGTTTTGCGGTAGCTGCGATGATGTCGACCACTCTGCGGGCTTCTTCGTCAGGGGGAATGTCGTCGGCGCCGGGGCGCGATGAGTAACCGCCGATGTCGATCATGTCGGCTCCGTCGGCGATCATTTTCTCCACTTGTTTCATCGCTGCCGAAAAGTTGTTGTAAAGGCTCCCGTCGTAAAAACTGTCGGGTGTGACATTGAGAATTCCCATGACTTTCGGTAAGGAAAAGTCGATGAGGCGGCCTCTCACATTCCATGTTTTGTTCGTTGAAAAACCTTTATTTTGCATCATTCTATGAACGAGAAAACCGCAGTCGAATATAACGAGGTCATTGCCACCTGCAAAAATTTGTTTGAGAAGAAGACAAAAGACTACGGGACAGCTTGGAGAATTCTCAGATTAAGCTCAATCACTGATCAGATCTATATAAAAGCACAGCGAATACGAAGTATACAGGAGAAAGGCATGCAACGGGTTGATGATCCGGTCAAGGATGAATTTATTGGAATCATAAACTATTGCATAATAGCGATTCTACAGATGGGAAACGCGCACGGCGATAAACTTGAAATAGATTGGTCAGACCTGGAATGGTTTTACGACCGAGTTACCGAAGAATGCTTTTCTCTACTCAATAATAAAAATCACGATTACAATGAGGCCTGGCGCGACATGCGCGTAAGCTCCATGACCGACATAATTCTTATGAAGTTGTTAAGGGTGAAACAAATCGAGGACAATTCTGGTAGAACTCTTGTTAGTGAAGGCATAAAGGCCAACTACCAGGATATGATCAATTACTCTGTTTTTTGTTTAATCAAATTGAAGTAGGATGAGAATCACCGACCAGGTCTCCAGGTTCTTTGTGGGTGCGCTCTTCATCTTCTCGGGCCTTATCAAATTAAACGATCCCATCGGCACTGAAATAAAGATGGAGGAGTATTTCGAAGTCTTTGCGAAAGATTTTGGTTCATTTTTCCACGTATTCATTCCCTGGTCGCTCGAGATCGGAATGATCATGATCGTTCTCGAGATAGCGCTTGGCGTTGCCATACTCATTCTGTATAGAATGGAACTCACCACGTGGATCCTGTTGATCTTAATGGTGTTCTTTACATTCCTCACCGGCTACTCAGCTATTCTCAATAAAGTTACCGACTGCGGATGTTTCGGCGACGCCATCAAGCTCACGCCGTGGCAGTCGTTCTGGAAAGATATCATCCTCATGTTCTTTGTGGTGCATTTGTTTTGGTATCGGAAGCGTTACGTTCCAACACTTCGTACACGCGAAGGACATTTCGTTGTCGGTGCCGTTGCCGTGATATCTACATTTCTTGGCGTGTATGCTATTAATCACCTGCCATTTATTGATTTCCGTGCTTACAAGATCGGCAACAACATCCCCCACGAAATGCTTCCACCCGTAGCTGCTATCGGTGAATATGTTTTCAAAAAAGACGGCAAGGAAGTAAAGTCCGACAAGTATCTCACTCCCGAAGAAGGATACGAATACGTTTCGTACCGGATCGTGAACGAAGACGAGATAAAACCAAAGATCACAGACTACGCAGTTACTTCTCCCGACGGTAACGACACCACGCAGTATACATTCAAAGGCAATAAGCTTTTGATCGTTATGGTCGATGTCAATAAAGCCTCTACAAAGAACATTGCCGACGTTAGAGAATTGCTCCAGGGCATCGAAGGAAAGATCGATGCATTTATCCTCACATCGTCTTCGTCAGAAAACACCGAACAGTTTCGTCACGAGAACCAACTCGCCGTTCCATATTATTTCGCCGACGCCACCGTTCTCAAAACCATTATCCGGTCGAACCCCGGCATAGCGTTGTGGAAGAATGGAACTGTGATGGGCAACTGGCATCACAACGATACACCCACCGCCTCCGAAGTGTTATCGCTGGCCCAATGAAAGTTTTCCTGCTCGGACTGCCCGGCTCGGGCAAAACCACACTCGGCAAGAAACTCGCTTCTGCCCTGCAACTTCCATTCGTAGACCTCGATAAAGAGATCGAACGCACCGAAGGCAAACCTATCTCGGAGATCTTCAGCGAGAAGAAGGAGGACTACTTCCGTAAACTTGAGTCTTCTCAACTAAAATTATGGTGTGCGAAACCTGGTGATTTCGTGATGGCAACCGGTGGAGGCGCCCCATGTTTCTTCGACAACATCACGGTCATCAATCAGTCAGGTAAAAGTATTTTCCTCGACGTCCCCGCTTCCGAGATCGTTAAACGTATGTCGCGCGCCGGCGTAGAAAAGCGGCCGTTACTCGCGGCTGGCGGACGAGACGGCCTCAAAGATCATATCGAGTTTATGAGATCGAACCGGATCAGCTTTTATAAACAAGCTACCTATACATTCTCAGGCCTGGCGATCAACGTACAAGAGATGGTTGCTGCCCTCAGAAAGTAAATCCTATCGTTGCTACGATGTTGTCCATGTTCTGATCGTAGTTCAATGCAGGGCTGAACTGCGCCATGTTCGAATTCGTAAGCGTGTATGGCCTGTATGATGCACTTGCCCAGCTCTTCACATAAGCCACATCTATAAAGAATTTGTTTGCACGATAGCCTGCGCCGAGTGATCCCGAGACAATCGCAGCGCTCACATCGTTCTGTTGCTTGAATGGATCGGGTCTGTATCCTGCACCCGCCCGGAAGCGAAGCGCATCGAGCCTGAATTCACCACCAGCCCTGAAGTTCCATGTTGAAGCGTAGAGATTTTTGATGTCGTCGTTGTCGGCATCGTATGAAACTCCTGTGGTCTGTGAGCTGTATTTCGCTCCGCCGTAGTTCAGGTTCTCAATGTCTAATGTTATGAGGCCGGATTTTCCGAAGATGTAAGATGCACCTGCTGCAAACTTCCACGGCGTTCTTAGAGTGTATCCCGATGTGATCACATCTGTCTCCGAAGAAACAGCGTTCAGCATCTCAGAACCGTCGCCATAGTAATCGAAGTTCTTCCAACTGCTGCTCAACTTCGCGCTATAAGTATCCGTAAGGTTGTAACGTGTGGGCGTAGTAATAGAAGCACCGACCTGGAATCCATCTGCGGGCCGCGCGATACCGCCGATCGTAAGGTTGATCCCGGTTCCTTTTATCTGCAAGTCTTCAGTAAGAGTGTACCCGCTGATCGGCTGGTCTGTAAAGCTTTCACTAAATACTTTGTGTGACTGGAAATTCAGGGCAACGACACCAACACCACCACCAAGGAAAAACTTGTCGTTGAAGTTTGCGCCGTAAGAGAAGTTCCATTGGTTCTGTGCGCCCTTCGTCTGGATCCGTTCCTGCTGTACCACATTTGGATTAACTGCCGGATCGAAGTCGGTGAAGTATTGATCACTCGGGAATGAGCTATCGAGGATAGATGCTTCGCCAAGCAGGTAGTTGTCGTAGCCGAGACCGGTAACCGTGTTGTATAAAGCTCCCTCGCTACCGAATTGTTCTGGCGTTCCGCCGTTCGCGTTCTCGATAAAGTAGTCGATCAGCGAGCTTGAATTATTGACGCCTTTGTATTGAAGGTTGCTGTTGAAATCGTTGAGTCGTGTGACCGTAATACCGAACGTGCCATGAAGAAATCCCTGGTCGTTCTGCGGTTTTGAAAACATGAGACCTAACCCCGAAATGTTCAGCGAGGTCTTCGTGTCGATGTTGTTATCGCTTATCACATTATCATTCGCCATGTACGATCCTGCGTTCCTGAGGGAATAGTATCCGGGCGTGAAAGAGAATTCGGAGCGGTTGTACATACCGAGCCCGGCGGGATTGGAATACGCCGAGCTGAAGTCGCCACCGAGGCTGACGTTCGTTCCGCCCATACCGAGAACACGTGCACTCCCGGTGGGTCTTGTCCGGCTGAACATCAGCGCGGTTTCAGTATAACTTTGGGCCATCAACGCGTTCGCGGAAAGCATGAGTGTAGCTGCGAGCAAAAGCCCCTTCAATTTTTTCATAACTAAGTGTTAGTTGATTTCCTAAACTTCCCTGGCTTCGCAAGGCTTAGTGTCTGCCTCTTGTGCCGCCACCGCCACCTCCGCCACCGCCGGAGCTGCGTCCGCCGCCACCACCACCAAATGAACCACCACCGCCAAACGAGCCGCTGTTCCCGCCGCTTGACCAACTGCTTCTTGAGTTGCTGCCACCCCAGGAGTTACCTGAGTGACCACCGCTGAAACCGTTGTGATTGTCGAAGCCGCTGTTTCCAGAGCTCCAGGAGCTTCTGCCGGTGTTGCCACCGCTGTTGGTGCCGCTCCATGAGCTGCCACCATTGTTGCTGTTGGTCCAGCTAGACCTTGATGTACCCGTTGTGGAAGTACCGTTGCTTCTCCAGCCACGCTGATAGTAGTTCGATGACTGAGCGGTCTCAGATCCTGAACGACCGTTGTTAGTAACAACAGGACGACCTGTACGCGTTGCTGCAGTTGTTGCACGTGTGCTGTTGTTTCTTACAACAGTATTGCTGTTCAACGATGAGCTACGATCATAACGACGCTGGTATGAGCGATTCACGTTGGCATCGCCGCCACCAACAATGACCACCGGACGGTTGTAGTATCCGTATCCGCCATAGAACGGGCTGTACCATGAGTTGTAGAAGCCACCGTATCCATAAGCGAAGCTGCTATAAGGACTGTAGAAGAAAGGATCGTAGAAGCTGTTATAAAAGTAACTCGAAGGCATACCGTACATTCCGTAGCCCATGCCATAACCTATTCCCATCATACCCATTCCCATTCCGTATCCCATGCTCATAGAAAGCCCGGGCGACATTCCATATCCCATTCCGTAAGGGCTCATCCCATACATGCCCATGCCGCCATAGTAAGGATTGTACATGCTGTTGAAGCCGTTGTATCCGTATCCGCCGTAGTACGGACTTGTTGCGTAGTTGTTGTTATAGAGATTCTTGTTTACACCGGTAGGTGCGTAAGAATATGAGTTTGAGAAGTAGCCTTCTTCTTCGGTTGCTTCTTCAGAGTCAGATCTTAACCTCGAGTTGTACTCGGGGTTGATGTTGCGTGCAGAGTAGCTATCAGTTGGATTGATGCCGGTGCTGCTGGAGCGATCCTCTTCAGCTTTCTGGATCGGAGAAAGACGTTCGGTTTTCGCGGGCCTGTTGGAAACGAGCTTTTCCCTGTCTTTACGGGTGAAATACATATCATCATTCTCCACCGCCTGAGCCAAAGCCTGAAAGCTTGTTACCACTAACAGCATCAATATGGCAAACTTCGTTTTCATAGTATTTCCTGGTTTATGGACCTTCAACAAATGTACCGAATCTATAACAACTAAACGTGCAATTTCATTCAAGAGTGATACGCGGTTTGGTGGTAGTTTGGCCACTATTTCGGCCTATATTTGTGGTTCTTCAAGATTAAACCGGCATTAAAAAAACATGGGCAAAGAGATCACTTCACGGAAAGAAGATTACTCACAATGGTACCTGGACCTCGTAAAAAAGGCCGATTTGGCCGAAAATTCCGATGTGCGAGGCTGTATGGTGATCAAACCGTACGGCTATAGCATCTGGGAGAAGATGCAACAGGGCCTCGACAAGATGTTCAAAGACACTGGTCACGTGAACGCTTACTTCCCGCTTTTCGTGCCCAAGAGTATGTTCGAAGCAGAAGAGAAAAATGCAGAAGGTTTTGCCAAGGAATGTGCCATCGTGACACACTATCGCCTCAAGACAGATCCGAATGCAAAAGGAAAACTCATGGTCGACCCGCAGGCAGAGCTCGAAGAGCCGCTCGTGGTGCGCCCTACCAGTGAGGCGATCATCTGGAGCACATACAAAAGATGGATTCAGTCATACCGCGACCTGCCAATACTGGTTAACCAGTGGGCAAACGTAGTACGGTGGGAAATGCGCACGCGCTTATTCCTGAGAACAGCAGAGTTTCTCTGGCAGGAGGGACACACAGCACACGCCACGGAAAAAGAAGCGGTTGCCGAAGCACAACAGATGCTCGACGTCTACGCAGAGTTTGCCGAGACCTTTATGGCGTTGCCAGTCATTAAAGGAAGAAAGTCGGATAGCGAAAGATTTCCGGGCGCCGTAGATACGTATTGTATCGAAGGACTGATGCAGGATGGTAAAGCCTTGCAGGCCGGAACATCCCACTTTTTGGGTCAGAACTTCGCGAAAGCGTTCGACGTACAATTCACTAACAAAGAAGGCAAGCTTGATTCAGTTTGGGGAACATCGTGGGGAGTCAGTACGCGTCTCATGGGTGCATTGATCATGGCTCATTCGGACGATGATGGACTGATCATTCCGCCCAGGCTCGCACCCATACATGTAGTTATCGTCCCAATCTTTAAAAACGACGACGAACTGGCAAAGATCACCGGGAAAGCTGACGTGCTTGTGACGAATCTGCGCAAGCTTGGATTATCTGTGAAGTTCGATAACCGCGAAACCCATAAACCAGGCTTCAAGTTTGCCGAACACGAAATGCGTGGTGTGCCTGTAAGGATTGCCATCGGTCCGCGCGATATCGAAGCGGGTACCGTTGAGCTCGCACGCAGGGATACGAAGGAAAAGAAAACTGTACCGATGGATTCGGTGGCGAATGATATGCTCGCATTGCTGGACGACATCCAGCAAAACATTTATAACCGCGCGTTGAAGTTCCGCCAGGATATGACCACGAAAGTCGATACGTACGAAGAGTTCAAGAAAGTGCTGGATGAAAAGACGGGTTTTGTTTTGGCTCACTGGGACGGAACTGCAGAAACTGAAGCAGCGATAAAAGAAGAAACCAAGGCAACTATACGTTGTATTCCATTAGACGCTCCTGCTGAAAATGGTAAATGTGTTTATTCAGGCAAGCCTTCGAACAAAAGGGTATTGTTTGCAAGGGCTTATTAAGAATATGATTAAACCTCTCCTGATATTGGCGCTTGCACTGTGTTGCACAGTAACGTACGCGCAGACAGCTCGCAACGATAAATTCCTGGACATCCTGGAACGCGAGCTTAATCGGGAGGTCACAGAGTTCCAGAAAGTTTCGCAAATACCGTACTTCATTGATTACCGCGTAAATGACGAAGAGTCTGCGGTAATCAGCGCTTCATTCGGTAGCCTCACACAATCATATTCAGTTCGCGACCGCGCATTGAATGTTCATGTGCGCGTTGGCGATTACACCATCGATAACACGCACCCTGCCGAACCTGGTGTGGATGATTTCATGCCGGGCTTTAGCATGTCCGAAACTTCGCTGCCGCTCGATGACAATGAGGACGCAATTAGCGTAGCCTTGTGGAGGGCAACGCAAGCCGAGTACCGGTCGTCGCTGGAGCAGTTCAAGTCGGTGAAGAATGCATTAGCTGTGAAGAAGAAAGCCGAAAAGGTGCCGGCAGATTTCAGTAAAGAGAACGCTGAAAAATATTATGAGGCGCCCGGCCCAACGTTATCGGGTCTTTTCAAAAAAGAAGAGTGGGAAAAGAAGGTTCGTCAGTACTCCGGGTTGTTCCTCGGCGATGCGAGTATCGTAAATGCCGATGTGACGATCAGTTTCAGTGTTGAGAGGAGATACTATGTTTCTTCCGAAGGAGCTTCCGTCGTTCAGAACTCTACGAGCATCTACCTGTATGTGATCGCTGGTGTTCGAGCCACGGATGGCGACATCGTTCCGCTTCACCAATCATACTACGCTCCTACAACTGCAGAGCTTCCGGGCGACGCGACGATCGAGAACGACATAAAGACGATGATCGTAACGCTGCAGAAACTAAAAACTGCACCGCTCGCCGATGCATATACAGGCCCCGCCATGCTCGATGGATCTGTTGCAGGTGTTTTCTTTCACGAGATCTTCGGACATCGCGTAGAAGGGCATCGACTGAAAAGTATCACCGACGGGCAGACATTCAAGTCGAAGGTAGATGAAAAGATCCTCCCCGAATCGATAAGCGTGTACTGCGATCCGACGGTTAATAAATTCGCCAACACATTTCTTAATGGCATTTACCAGTACGACGATGAAGGCGTGAAGGCTCAACGTGTGAACATCGTGGAGAAGGGGATCCTGAAGAACTTCCTTATGTCGAGATCGCCGTTGGAAAATTTTACGCGTTCGAATGGCCATGGTCGTGCCACGGCAGGTATCTCGCCGGTGTCGAGGCAATCGAACTTGTTTGTGGAGGCAGCGAAAACAAAAACAACTGCCGAGCTTCGACAGATGCTGATCAAGGAATGTCAGCGCCAGAAAAAGAAGTACGGTTATTTTTTCAAGAGTGTGGTTGGTGGATTCACGTTCACCGATCGGTACACACCGAATGCATTCAATATTTTTCCTACTGAAGTCTACCGCGTGTATGTTGATGGTCGCCCCGATGAACTGGTTCGCGGTGTGGACCTGATCGGAACACCGTTGGCAATGTTTGCCGAGATTGCTGCTGTAGGCGACACACACCAGGTGTTCACAGGATTTTGCGGAGCCGAGTCTGGTTATGTTCCCGTGAGCGCGATCTCCCCGGCGCTCTTTGTACGAAGGATCGAGACCCAGAAGAAAGCACAAACCAAAGTGGAGGAAACGGTTTTGACTGCACCCCTTTTACAGCAGAACAAATGAGAGCGATACTACTATTCCTGTTTGTTTTGATAGCGGGTGAAACGTTCGCACAGGAGAAGTTAAATACCGTTCAGCAAGCCATGCGCGATGAAATGGAGCGCAACCTGAAGGAGCTTAAGACTGAAGGCTTCGACAAGCCATTCTTCATTAACTACACCATCCAGGACGAAACGCTGTATCACATCCGCGCAACACTCGGTGCATTAACACAGTCGCAGGAATCGAAAGCACGCAGTGCATTGTCGCTACGCATGCTCGTCGGAGATTACGAGTTCAACGACGAGAGTCTCGACAATAATTTATTCAGTCCCCCGCAGGCCAACGCAATCGGGCTTCCGCTCGACGATGACTATCTCGGCATCCGCCGATCGTTGTGGATCTCGACCGACAATGTTTACCGGAATGCATCGCGACAGTTTGCCAAGAACAAAGAGATGGTGAAAGAACAGGGAAAGCCGCTTGCAGAGCTTCCTCATCGTACGTTCGCAAAAGTATCTCCGTCGAAGATCCACATCGAAAGCCCGGAAGTTAAGTTCGACAAAGCTGCTACTGAAGAATATGTTCGAAAGGTGTCGGGAGTGTTCGGTGAATTCAAAGAGATCGAATCGTCTGACGTCGCCTTTGTATACTCGAATGGTATTCGCTACCTGGTAAATTCTGAGGGCTCGATCAATAGAATTCCTGTAAGCTACATGCGATTGGTCGTTTCATGCAGGCTTCGAGGGAGGAGTGGTGAAATGCTGATGGATAATTTCACACGGTATGCGATCACGCCGGAGCTTCCCGCTATCGACAAAACAATTGAGGATGCAAGAACGCTTGCAAAGAATCTTATTGCCTCGGTGTCGCTTGCTAAACTCGATGAAGAATACAACGGACCGATCCTCTTCGAAGGAAAGGAAGCCGCCTCGACATTTTACATGGGGTTGTTCATGCTGGAAACCAGCCTGTTCTCCTCGAATGATATCGCACCATTGAAAGGATCGCGCTACAACCCCGGCGCTTCAGTCTCCGAGCCAAAAATCGGCAAGCAGATATTTATGAAAGGCATGACGGTGAAGGCCATTCCGAAAACAAAAAAATTCAGCGACGTTCAACTGCTTGGATCTTTCGAGGTTGATGGCGAAGGAGTTGTTCCCGCAGATGAGACCGTACTCGTAGAGAGTGGTGTGTTGAAACAACTATGCAATGATCGCACGCTTACAAAATCAGACCAGGTGGCAAATGGATTGGGCGACGGTCCGGGCGTGGTATCGGTGTCGTTCGACAAAGGAGCTCCGCTTGCGAGCATGAAAGCTAAACTGATCGAGCAGGCGAAGAAGGAAGGTCTCGAATATGCCATTAGGGTAACATCGGGTAGTGGCGGCACATACCAGGGACAGATGTATAAAGTTTATGTGACAGACGGACGCGAAGAGCCTATCTCGATGGAAAATGCCAGTACAGGCCTTGAACAACGTTCTTTCAGGAAGATACTTGAGACCTCCAATGAAGTAGCTGCATACAATATTGGCTCGGGCGAGGCCGTGACTTCAATAATCTGCCCCCAGGCGCTGCTGATCGAGGAGGTAAACATCCGCATTTTCGGTGACCGTACTTCTGAGAAAGAAGAAGATTACGTGCCCAGTCCCCTGAAAAAATAGCTACATTTATAGTCCCCTTATGGCTGAATGGACTATCGTAATATGCTTTGTCCTCTTTGGACTGCTACTCGTAATTGTGGAGGTGATCTTCATTCCCGGCACGACGGTAGTTGGCATAGCTGGCTTCATCAGTATGATCGTGGGGATCATCCTTTCATTTAAATATTTTGGCGGCGAGACGGGCTGGCTTACACTTGGTGGCGCCACGGCGGCATCGGGAGTACTTCTGTACGTTGCCTTGCGGACTAATGTGTGGCGACGATTTGCTATCAACTCTTCGATCGACAGCAAGGTGAATGAAGTTGAAGCATTGAAGTTCGCCGTTGGCATGGAAGGAGTTGCGTTATCGGCGTTAAGACCCATTGGCAAAGGAGAGTTTGGAGGAAACGTGGGAGAGGTTCGGACTATGGGCGAGTATGTTGAAGCGGGAAGCCGCATTCGCATCGTGAGAGTGTCTACCAACCAAATCATCGTAGAAATTATCAACTGAATCATATGGAAATGCCCATTATTTTCATCGCGTTTGCGGTCATCATCGGTTTAATGATCCTGTTTTATTTCGTTCCACTTGGTTTGTGGATCAGTGCCAACGTCTCGGGCGTTCGCGTTACGATCTTCGAACTTATCGGGATGAGGATCCGCCGGATACCCGTGGGGGTTGTAGTAAACTCACTGGTTACGGCGAGAAAGGCTGGCCTGAGCGTTACAAGCAACGACTTGCAAACACACTATATGGCTGGTGGAAATGTTCCGAATGTGATCCGTGCGTTGATCTCTGCCGATAAAGCCAACATCACATTGAGTTTCAAACAGGCTACTGCAATCGACCTCGCTGGCCGCGATGTGTTCGAAGCGGTGCAGATATCGGTTAACCCGAAAGTGATCAACACACCAAAAGTTGCAGCCGTTGCAGCCGATGGTATCCAGTTGATCGCTATCGCGAGAGTTACAGTGCGTGCCAGCATCGCCCAGTTGGTTGGTGGTGCCGGTGAAGAAACAATCCTCGCACGTGTTGGTGAAGGTATCGTTACATCGATCGGTTCAGCGAAGTCGCACAAGGAAGTGCTCGAGAACCCCGATAAAATTTCAAAACTTGTATTGTCGCGCGGTCTTGATGCAGGTACTGCTTTCGAGATCCTTTCGATCGATATCGCCGACGTGGATGTTGGAGCAAACATCGGTGCGAAGCTGCAGATCGACCAGGCTACTGCCGACTTGAAGGTTGCGGAAGCGAAAGCCGAAGAACGCAGGGCAATGGCCGTTGCTCACGAGCAGGAAATGAAAGCTAAAGCCCAGGAAGCACGTGCAAAGGTTATCGAAGCCGAAGCGGAAATCCCAAAGTCGATCGCTACAGCATTCAACAGTGGTAATCTTGGAATAATGGATTACTACAAGATGCAGAACGTTCAGGCAGATACGGAGATGAGACAGTCGATCTCAGGATCAGGTTCCGGCCAGGGCAAAGGAAACGCACCGAAGCCTTAATTCTTCAACAACACCTTCCAGTCTGATTTCTTCCTTGCGAGGAACTGATTCGTAGCCGGGTTGTACTTGACGTGGTTGTAGATCAATGGAACCACCGGCATTCCGTCGGTGGTTAATACTCCCCACTTCTCATCGTTGCGAACGATCACTAGATTATTTGGAAGCAACTGTAACTGATCGAACCGAGGTTCAATAAGGACACGCCCGTTGTGATCGGCTAAACCCGTTTGATTTTGTTCGTGGATGACGAGAAGACCGGAAACTCTTGTTATTGAATCGTAACGCATTGCGAGGATTGTCTGTCCTTCTTTGTCGATCACACCCGCCTTACCGTTTCTTTTTACTATGGCGATTCCATTGTTGAACTCTCCAACCTGTTCGAAGCTGGGGTTCACCACGATGTGATCGTGCTTGCTCACATATCCCCACTTGCCCACGATCATTACGGGTGCAAGTCCTTCCCTGAAACGTCCGATCTTTTCGTAGCGGTTTGCAATTCGTAGTCGACCTTTCGAATCGACGAAACCGTACTGACCGTCGCGGCGTATGCCACGCATGCCTTCACTTTCTTCGAATACCTCTTCGGTGTTGTCAACTTTCGGGGGAGCAACGACCACAGAGCTAATGCCATCCAGCGTTACGTGACGCACAGTTCCATCGGCACAGTTTTCTTCGAGAAAGTTGTTTTTTATCTCAAGCGAGTTGTTGCTGAAGTAAATGACCTGGCCCGCGGTATTCTTTAGAAACAAAATAGTGTCTTGTTTTTCGAGATAGTGTTCCGAGTCAATGATGGTCAGCTTGTTCTTTTGAGGGTAAACCCTCCACTTTTCATCGAAACCGACGAGGCCATACAGTCCTTTGAATTTGACGTTAGCCACATCGTAGTTGAACCCGATCAACGAATCGTAGACACACGTGAGTAATTCTTTGCCGTAGCGATCGACAGCGCCCCAATAGCCATGGTTCTTCACAGGAAAGAACTGACCGTTGAAGGCGTGAAGCTCTTCGTAAGGCCGTTCGGTTTTCTTCACGTTGAACGTATCGTACACCGACCATTCCGCCCATCCCTGGTTCTTCTTCATCGCCCTCACAAAGTTTCCTTCGAGCACCAGCGAATCGAATTCGAAGGGGAAGATCTCTTTGTCGGAGTGTGAGATCAGTCCATACTTTTTGCCTTTGCGGGCTACAGTGAGATTGTTCTCGAATGGAGCGAGACGATCATATTTTAATGGGATCGACTGGTTGAAGTTTTCTTTCACCGTTCCGTATTTGCCTGCAAGTGTGGCGATATAATGTTCGCCGTTGGCAACAAGTTCGTCGGCAATGACGGTACCAACAGATTTGTTTTCTGTATCGAGGAGCAGCCACGCGTCGCTCAAACGTCCTTCGATGCCATTGGCAGTTGTTTTTATTTCGCGATATAATGGTTGAACCGGTATAGTGCCTTCGCGATCGATCAGGCCCTGTTTAAAATTTTGATAGATAACAGCGTAATTCCCTTTGAACGCCGAGATGCTGTCGATAACAAACTCAGTCAATTGAGTTCCCTGTTCGGAGAAGAGCGCAGTACGGCGATCGAAGTTTTGGATGGCGAAACGCAGGCTGCCGATAGGCCGGATGTCGCGATACTTTACCGGCAGGATTGTTTTATCGTCCAGGTCGATCAAACCATGCTCGTACTTCGCTCCATTTTTTACAAACACGATAGCCCTTAAGCCCTGGATCGAAATTCCATCGTAGATGAATGGGACTGTGATCTTGCCAGTGAGATCTACGCAACCGTATTTTACCGTGTAGGGATTGATCTGCCTGGAAGCAACAACGCGATCGCCGCCAGTTGATGTTACGCTCTCGAATTCTGCTTTGGTAACGAATTCTTTTTTCAGGTTGATAAGACCCCACTTTCCTTTCTGACGAAAGCCTGTTACCTGGTTGATCACCGAGAAACTTCCATCGGTCCAACCTAGTGCGTCGAACGAAGCGGGAATAATAACCTTGCCGGAATCGTCGCGTACGCCGGCCTTTCCATTCTCATAGAAAACCAGGTATTCCGCAGAAGCATAGGAATACGCTATGAGGGCAAAAAATAGGACAAAAACCTTCATGAAGCGGGGAACGCAAATGCAACGTTCGGGAATTTTTGTGAACTTTGCCCTGTTTTTAACCCCAACAGGCGTAAAACAGCCTTTACCCGAGTGAATAGCCTATGTATATCGAGCAATTATACACGAACTGTCTTGCTGAAGCAGCATATTATATTGAATCAAATGGCGAGGCTGCTATTATAGATCCACTCCGCGAGACCGAACCATACATAGAATTGGCTGCAAAACGCGGTGCTAAGATCAAGTACGTTTTCGAAACGCATTTCCACGCCGATTTTGTATCAGGCCACATAGATCTCGCTCGTAAAGTAAACGCCCCTATCATTTACGGTCCTTTGGCCGACACCCAATACGAGGTCATTAATGCATTCGATAACCAGGAATTCAAAATTGGTAAACTCACGATAAGAGTTCTCCACACTCCTGGCCATACTCCCGAATCGTCTTGTTTTTTACTTCTCGATGAGAACGGTAAAGAGCATGCAATTTTTACCGGCGACACATTATTCGTTGGCGACGTTGGCCGTCCCGACCTGCTCGATGGGTTCATGAGCCGCGAAGAACTTGCTGGCATGTTGTATGAATCGCTCAACAACAAGATCAAAACCTTGCCCGACAACGTGATCGTTTATCCTGCACACGGACCTGGTTCGGCTTGCGGAAAAAATATTGGCAAAGAGACTTTCTCTACCATTGGTGAACAGAAGAAATTCAACTACGCGCTAAAAGATCAGTCGAAGGAAGATTTTGTTAAAGAACTTACTTCCGGAATCGCTCCTCCTCCACAGTATTTCTTCGAAGATGCGAGGATCAACAAAGAAGGCTACGAGGCCATTGATGTAGTGATCGACCGCAATAGCAAGCCGCTTTCAGCTTCGGAAGTCCAGGCGCTGATCAATAAAGGAGTAACGGTGTTAGATACACGCCCTGCCGACGAGTTCGAGAAAGGATTTATCCCGGGAAGCATCAACATCGGCCTCAATGGCCAGTTTGCCGTTTGGGTCGGAACCCTGATCGACATCGAACAGCCCCTGCTGCTCGTAACATCACATGGCAAAGAGAAAGAGTCGGTGCTTCGACTGGCGCGTGTTGGCTACGAGAAAGTGAAGGGATTTCTTGATGGAGGAATGGCATCGTGGAACGGTAAGGTCGACAAAGTGCATTCGATCGATGCCTCTGAATTGAAGAACGTTTCGGAAGATATTGAGGTACTCGATGTTCGCAAGCCTGGCGAATGGAATATCAGTCACCTGAAGGATGCGAAGTTTGTTCCCCTTGCAGAGATGACTGGCAATCTTGAGTCGTTAGATAAATCGAAAGAATATATTGTTCATTGCGGTGGAGGCTATCGTTCCATGACGGCCATCTCATTAATGAAGCGTGAAGGTTTCGGGAAACTGATCAATGTGTATGGCGGCTTCGGAGCAATGGTCAACGCCGGCCTGAAGATTGTTACGGAGGAGTTAGTTGGCTGAGATAGCCTTCTGGTAATCTTCCGGAGTATCGAGGTCGGCAGGGGTGTCCAGCTTCACCAGGATCGGGTTATGACGGGAGATGATCTTTTTTGCGCCTTCCGCATCATCGATCAAAAGTAAATCAGGAAAAATTTCTTTAGAGAAGAGTGCTGGCACGCCAACGGCATCGCCATATTCAGAAGCAACAACGTCGCCGTCAGTTTTGATGAGATTGTTGAGATGCTGCGATGTCACAAAAGGCATGTCACAAGTCATGACCAGGATGCTTTCGCTGTTTTGTTTGGCAACTGCAACTCCTGCTTTCAATGAAGATCCCATTCCTTTATTCCAATCGTTATTAACCACAATTGTTATCGGTAGCGTCGCTATTGCTTTTCGGTGAGTATCAGCGTTGCTTCCCAACACCACATAAACACGTCCCGCTTTCGAATCCATCGCCGTCTTTACAGCATGGCTTAACAATGTTCCGTCTTTCCATTTCAATAGTTGTTTCGACGCTCCCATT
>DASRSO010000152.1:0-25400 GCA_035656375.1 Cyclobacteriaceae bacterium
AAAGAAGTTGTCGGCGAAACATTCACCTGGCTTGAACGCGAGATGAGGCATCCCGATGGCGGCCTCTATTCGGCATTAGATGCCGACAGCGAAGGGGTGGAAGGAAAATTCTACACATGGACATCCGCCGAAGCTAAAGAAGCATTGGGCGCCGACTTCGAAGAAGCCGCAGCATACTTCAACATCACACAGACCGGCAACTGGGAACACGGGCGGAACATCCTGATGCGCGACGTTAGCCGGAACAACGACGAAAAAACAACCCGTTGGAAGAACAAACTGATGGACGTGCGCGCAAAACGCATCCGCCCGGGGCTCGACAACAAGATCCTTACGGGTTGGAATGCGATGGCGATCAAAGGACTTGCAGATGCCTACGGAGCATTTGGCGATAAGAAATTTCTTACGATGGCATTGCGGTGCATCGCATTCATCGAAAAGAATTTGATCGTCGACAAGCGCCTGCGCCGTACAACGAAAGACACTGAAGGTTTCCTTGAAGACTATTCTTTTATGATCCAGGCCTACGTAGCGCTGTATCAAGTAACCGGTGATGAGTCGTGGGTTATGAAAGCGAAAGAAATGTGTGAATACGTAGTTGCAAACTTTTACGACCCGTCGGATGGTTATTTCTTCTACACGTCTTCAAAGGCGGAAAAACTCATCGCGCGAAAGAAAGAGATCTTCGACAACGTTATCCCAGCTTCGAACTCGGTGATGGCAATGAACCTGCTTGTACTGGGAACGATCTTCGACAACAACTCCTGGAAAGACATCGCAACACAGATGACCGGTAAACTTCTGAAGACGATCGAGTCGGAGCCGACTTATCTCTCCAATTGGGGCATGTGCCTGGCGGCGATGACGACCGGCCTTGCGGAGGTCGCAATCGTCGGATCACAGTCGGAAGAATTTCTGCAAAAGTTTTCCTTACAATTTTTACCCTTCGCCATTATTCAATCATCCAAAGGGTCCAGCAATCTTCCGTTGCTTTCAGATAAAAAAACCGCGAACAACGCCACTACAGTTTATGTTTGTTACAATCGTACGTGCAAACTTCCGGTACATTCGGTTGAGGAGGCAATCGGGCAATTGAAGTAATCCCCCGATTTCTTTAAATAGCACCGATGAGCGCGCTCTTCACAGACGAGACGGTAACACGGTTTGTCGAGATCATTCTCCCCGTACCCATACCAAAACTGTTCACCTACCGGGTGCCAGTCGCACTCGCCGACAAGGTTCGATCCGGTCAGCGCGTCATCGTTCCTTTCGGCCCCAAAAAGATCCTCACCGGCGTCATCGTCAACGTTCACGAAACACCACCGCGCGACTACGAAGCCAAATACATCCTCGAAATACTCGAAGAAACCGAAGTGATCGGCGACCAGCAGTTCAAACTCTACAACTGGATGGCCAGCTACTACATGTGCACACCCGGCGAAGTCTTGAACGCCGCATTGCCTGCAGGTCTCAAGCTTTCAAGCGAAAGCATGATCCAGCTCCACCCTTCTTTCGATGATGAAACTACGCGGTTCGACTTTTCCGAGAAAGAACGACTCCTTCTTCATCGATTGAAACAAGGAACATTGAATTATACCGAGGCGGCGAAAATACTCGGCGTCAAAACGATCTATAGTCTTCTCAAATCCCTCTCTTCAAAAGAGGCCATTATTCTCTACGAAGAAGTAAAAGACAAGTACAAGCCAAAGACCGAGAAGCGAGTCCGCCTTGTTCCGAAGTACACAAAAAAGAAAGACCTCGAAAAATTATTCGAGACAATCGCATCCAAACCCAAGCAAGAGGCGGTGTTACTGAAATATCTCCAGGACATCCCCGTGTTCTCACATCCCGAGCTCAATAAAAAAGGGGTTGCCAGGAATATTCTGCTCGACAACGAGATATCCGAGTCATCTCTTCACACACTCGTAAAAAATAAAGTCCTGGAAGAATTCGAAGTCGTCGTCCCTCGCTTCAAGCCGATGGAAGGACAACATGCCGCACCCGTACTTCTTACCGAAAAACAGGAAGAAGTTCGCAACAAGATCATTACCGGCTTCGAAGAAAAAGGAACAGTGTTACTCTATGGTGTCACTGGCAGTGGCAAGACCGAGATCTACATTGATCTCATTCGCCGTGCCTTGGAAGGCGGCTCGCAGGTCCTGTACCTCCTGCCCGAGATCGCGCTCACCACACAGATCGTCGAGCGTATGAAGAAAGTCTTCGGCGACGAGATGGGTATTTATCACTCCCGTTTCTCCGATGCCGAACGTGTTGAAGTGTGGAACGGCGTGCTGCAGGGAAAATTTCGTTTCGTGGTAGGCGTGCGTTCATCCATCTTCCTTCCATTCGACGACCTCGGTTTGATCATCGTCGACGAGGAACACGACGCTTCGTACAAGCAGCAGGAGCCCGCACCACGCTATCACGCCCGCGACGTCGCGCTTGTCATGGGACAGTTCCATTCCGCGAAAGTCCTCCTCGGGAGCGCCACCCCTTCGCTCGAATCATACTACCAATCGGCTTTAGGCAAATATCAGTGGGTCGCACTCACCGAACGTTTCGGCGACGCATCCTTGCCCGATATCGTGCTGGCCGATCTCATCTCGGAACGAAAGATGAAGACCAACAAAGGCTCCTTCTCCGGCTTGCTTCTTCGCGAGATTGCCGAGCGTGTCAGGAAAAAAGAACAGGTTATTCTCTTTCAGAATCGTCGCGGTTATGCACCCGTTGTTCAATGCGAAGACTGCGATTGGGTTCCGAAGTGCATCAATTGTTCGGTAAGCCTTACATATCATCAATATCGTCATGCCATGGTGTGTCATTATTGCGGATATCGTGAAGACCTGCCCAAGCAATGCCCCACATGTTCATCAAAGAGAATACTGACCGTCGGGTATGGCACCGAAAAGATCGAGGAAGACATGGCATTGCAGTTCCCCGACGCAACCGTTGGGCGGATGGACTTCGATACCACGCGAACGAAGACAGGCTACGAAGAGATCATCGATGGCTTCGAAACGGGCAAGACCGACATACTCGTCGGCACTCAAATGGTCACCAAGGGTCTCGACTTCGATAAAGTAACCCTTGTCGGGATCTTCGACGCCGACCGGATGATGCACTTCCCCGACTTCCGCTCTTACGAACGGGCATTTCAACTCATCACCCAGGTAAGCGGACGCGCAGGACGACGTACGCAAAAAGGAAAAGTGATCGTTCAGACCCACAACCCCAAACACGAAATATTCAGCTGCGCCCTTCGACACGACTATCTCGGCTTCCTCGAAGTACAGTTGCACGATCGTGAAACGCACCGCTATCCTCCATTTGCACGGCTCATCGAGATCACATTAAAACAAACGGAGAAACCAACAGTTACGAATGCCGCTCAAAAGCTCGCAACAATCTTAAAAGAGAACATGCAAGGCGTTCGCATCATGGGACCCGGAGAACCGATGGTCAGCCGCGTGCGCAACGAATACCTGATGACGATACTCGTAAAGATCCCGCGCAACCAGGGAAAGCTCCCGGAAATAAAATCACAGCTGGAACGTGCCGCCGAAAAACTGGTGGAAGAAAAAGCCTTCAGGAAAGTACGGGTGATCTTCGACGTCGACCCGGTGTAATTACTTCGGCTCTACAGTAATTACTTTTTCAACGTGAATTGGCCTGCCCTCAAAATTCACACCTTCAATCACCATTCTATACTGGCCCGACAGATCGGAAGTATAAAATGAAAATTGCCCCCACCCACCGGCATCTACACGAACACTCCTGTTCCAGTACAGCAAAGCACGATAGTCGCCTTGCGAATGATCTTCAGTGGTCGACGCATAATCAGGGCTCTTGAATTCCTGCGGGAAATCGAAGCCTTTCACGAACACCCTATGGAACGTCGACTTGCTTGGCGGAGTGCCTTTCTTGAGGAACACCGACACAATTCCATAAGAACCTTGCGAGCCGGTGTATGAACTTCCTACCGAACTGATCTCGACACGATCGATACTCTGTATCTCCATGTACATGAGGCGATCACCAATCGTTTCCCCGGACGAGATCGTCTGCACACGGTTGTCGATCGTCAACGTCGGTTCGGGAGTACGGTCGATACGCATCGGGTTGGTGTTCATAGATCCATAAAGTCCGTCGGCACTTCTTCCGCCCTGCACCTGGATTGCAACGTTCTCCAAAGCTGCCGGTGGCATTGACGCTTCACCGCGAATGTGTATTAGTCTCCAATGCGTTCCATCAAAGTTCAGCCTGAAGCCGAGGGCCTTCTGACGGATCAGGGCTTCCATCGAACCGAAACGGTTGATGTCCTCACCCTGGATCACAACATCTCCCCTGCCGAACAGGTTTGGAACGTGACGTGTCGAGTCGAACAACTTCGTAGAACGTACCGTTACGTTTTCAAGTAGTATCGCATCCTTTGGAACTTCGTAGGGTGAGATCACTCGCTGTATCGATCCTTTACGCTCGATCGGAACATTGTAGTCGGTCGGCTTGAACTCGGCAAAAGGAATGTCGCGAGGCTTTGTCTCAACACTGCCGTAGAGTTGTCCCTTCTTCAGGGCCTGCACAGAGAATAAAACCGAGTCATAAATATCAAGGTTGAGTATCGAGAAGGCACCATTTTCATCTGTGGTGATCTTCTGAACATTTTCGAACGCGCCCTGCACAACTGTGAGGTCTGTCTTTTCCCGTTTCCTGGTGTCTGATAAAAATTCACCCCGCCACGTTACTCCATACTCCACGCGTTGCGTGAATTTATTCCCAGGCAATTCAACGTTACCAGGGATAGCCATGCCGGGAACAATATCTTCTTTCACCCACGTCGCCACTGGCACTTGCGTGAGATCGGTTACAGAAACCGAAAAGTTTCCGCCAACTGGCTTTTCTGCTTCATCCAGCAGGTTAAGAGTAACCTTTACCAGTTCACGTGGGCCGTATGATTCTTTATCTGTTTCAATTTCCAGCTCCCTGGAATTACTCGCACTAACAACACCCGATCCATTGATCTTTTCATACAGATCAAGTACTGGTATCGGTTTAATGAAGTAAGACTTGCTGCCAAAGTTGCGCATCCAGTTTGTGTATGCCACCAACGCATACATCCCGGGCTTCAACTTGTTGGGCAAATTGAAATCTCCGGCTGCAATGGTGTTCTCGATACGCACTGTCTTCGATTGCAATACTTTACGATCGCTGTCTATAAGGTCGACATAAAGAACAGTACTGAGTGTGTCGCGCATGTCGCGTGCGCCGTAGTTCATGTAAGCCTTAAACCAAAGTATTTCGCCCGGATAATAGAACGATTTGCTGGTGTGGAGATAAGTCTTCTCGTACATCTTCAACACCTCAACCTGCTTCTCGCCTTTAACTTTTACGACACCATTGGTCTGATAGTCGAGTGGCAACATGTTCGATACCCTTGCCATTCCCATATCGCCGGAGTAAACAACTTCGAGAGGGTTAAGCATGATGCCCTCGAGGTTGGTTCGGACAAATCCATTTTTCATTTCAAGCCAGGTGACCGCGTGAGGAACGTCGGTATAGGCTGGCCTGATAGTGGGATCGTTCAGATAGTGAACTTCAATCTTACCACCCAAAGTGATCTTACGTTCATACATGTTTGCTCCCGGTGAAACAACTCCACTGGGCTTGAACGGAACTATGTTTTTATCGAGTTCATTGGCAAATACACGTGTTCGCGCGGTAACGGCAACGCCTCCCCTGGTGGTATACAGGCGAAATCCTTCCTCCGTCAAACGATCGTCGATCAGCGCTTTGAAAAGATGACGTGCCGATCCGAGATAAGCATCTTTGCGGTTAGCCACCCACCTGGAAGCTTCTTCGGCGTTGACCGGTGACAACTCTTCGAACCTTGCATTACCAACAATCGCATAGCTCACATCATCCGATGTAAAGCTCTTGAGGTAATAATGCACCATGTATCCAAGTGCGCGGTTCTCAATATCGATCGGCGCTGAAGCCACTGCTTTGAACACATCACCTTCGGTCTTCGGAAAATCGATCTCCGCGGGATTCAGGATCTTGCACTGACGGCCCAGGTCGTCGGAGCCCAGGAATATCTTTTCAAATTTTTTCAACTGCTTTTCCCACGCCTTGTCACGTGTTCCCTTCACCTGCACCTCCGCCAGTTGTTCCTTCAAAGGGATCAGCTTGATGTTCATCCTCAGAACTTCACCGTCCTTGACGGTTACACGCACCTGGTATGCCTGGTACCCGATGAATGAAAAGATCAGTTCGGGGGTACCAACAGGTACATCCTTGATCGTAAACTCCCCCTTGTCGGAAGTAGAGGTACCAAGAGTTGTGTTGTTGATGAAAACGTTTGCAAACGGAAGCGGCTCAAGTGACTCAGAGTCGATTACACGACCTGAGATGGAACCGGTTTGGGCAAATGAAGCCACAGCTGCAAAGCAGAACAGAATAAGGCAATAGGTTTTTGCCATAGGTTAGGTTGACCTTTATCCGAGAATATCCCACTCCTCATTGAGCACTGGTAAGGTTTGGTGCGCGGTGAGGTCGAATTGACAAGGTACTACAGAAACGTAGTTATTTGCAATTGCCCACTCGTCGTTATCCTCACCTTTGTCGAAATTGACAAAACTACCAGCCATCCAGAAGTAGCGACGGCCATTTGGGTCGAATCTTTGATCGAATTCCTCCACCCATTTCGCATTCGCCTGGCGACAGATCCGAATGCCCTTAACAGGCTCACTGCGCTTCGGCGGAATATTGACATTAAGAGCAACGCCCTTCGGCAAACCTTTCGCCAGTACCTGGCTCGTAATCCTCTTTACAACATCGCGGGTGTGACTGAAGTCGGCCTTGTGACTGTAATCGCAAAGAGAAAATCCGATTGCGGGCGTACCCTCGATCGCTCCTTCAATAGCGGCCGACATCGTTCCCGAATAAAGTACGCTGATCGATGTGTTACTTCCGTGGTTGATTCCGCTCACAACAACATCGGGTTGACGTTCACCCTTGAGCACGAAATGCCTTGCGATCTTCACACAATCGGCTGGCGTCCCTGAACATTCGTAGGCGCGGGCACCCTTGAACAGGAAGTTCTCTTCGAGACGGAGTGTGTCGCCAACCGTGATGGCGTGACCCATCCCCGACTGTGGACTATCGGGAGCGACCACGATCACGTCGCCGAGTTCCATCATCGTTTCTACCAGGTTGAGAATGCCGCGGGATGTAATGCCGTCGTCGTTAGAGACAAGAATGAGGGGTTTTGACATAAGAGTTAAAAGGTAAAAAATTCAAAGGTAAAAGCAGGGGCAAGATAACCGAACCCCTCGTTTTTAACTTTTAACTCTTCACTTTTAATTCTTGAAAAAGCTATTGTAATACTCGACGATCTTTGTCAATTCTCTTTTGTCGTCGAAGTCGAGCTTATTGGTCTTCACGTACTTTTGAACCTCATCTCCATAGTTGCCCATGGCGTAGATCCAGTCATTCTTCTTGCCCTGGAACTCCTGTATTTGTCCGTTCTCCATCAGCAAGAAGTATTTATACACGAGTACAAGTCTCGTATACGATCCATAGTAGTAAAACGAAGAATATGTCTTGTACTCGAGTGCTTCGCGTGCCAGCAAGGTCATCTTGCCTTCGGTGAGCAATTCAAAAAATACGGGAGCGCGATAACCACCTGTAGCCGAGAAAGGAAGAGAATAAAACCGGCGGTAGTCCTTTGCCACAACATCGAAGATCTCGAAGAAGACAACTTTTCGCGCAGTGAATGTCTCCAGTGAATTCGGCGTTTGAAGCTGAACAAGATCGGTCTGAAGATTGTATTTCAACTGACCTTTCAACGTGTCTCCTCCTTCTATGATCAGGTAGCCGCTATGCCAGTGCTCGAAAGAAAAATCCTGTGCTCCCGAAGCGACACTAACCAACACCAAAAGAAGAAATAACAACTTCTTCATCAACCTTTCAAGATAGAATGACCGAGCTTATCGCGTTTAGTCCTTAGATATTTCTCGTTATGCGGATTTGGGACAACTTCAATGGGGACGTTCTCAACAATCTCAAGTCCATATCCCATAAGACCAACACGTTTCTTGGGATTGTTCGTGATCAGCCGGATCTTCGAAACGCCGAGATCGCTAAGGATCTGGGCACCGATTCCATAATCACGATTATCCATATCGAAGCCAAGTTGAAGATTTGCTTCAACAGTATCGAGACCTTCCTGCTGTAACTTGTATGCACGAAGTTTATTCAACAACCCGATGCCTCTTCCCTCCTGCTTCATATACAACACAATCCCTTTTCCTTCTTTCTCCACCATCTCCATCGCATTATGAAGTTGTGGTCCGCAATCGCAACGGCAAGAACCGAATATGTCGCCGGTAACACACGATGAGTGGACACGAACAAGTATTGGTTCATCTTTCTCCCACGTTCCTTTCACCAGCGCCATGTGTATCTCATGCGTTGCAAGCTCTTCGTACGCCACCAGGCGAAAGTCGCCATGTTCGGTAGGCATGTTCACTTCCACCTGGCGTTGGATCTGCGACTCGGTCCTCATCCGGTATGCGATGAGATCCTTTATCGTAACGAGTTTCAGACCAAAACGATCGGCCACCTTACGAAGGTCTGCCAACCTCGCCATCGAACCGTCTTCGTTCATGATCTCCACCAACACGCCGGCGGGACGAAATCCTGCCATCCTCGCGAAGTCGATCGCCGCTTCGGTATGACCCGTGCGGCGAAGTACACCTTCTGTTTTTGCTTTCAGCGGAAATATGTGCCCGGGACGACCAAGTTCATCCGGTTTTGTCTCGGGGTCAGCCAACGCTTTGATCGTCCTGAAACGATCGTGCGCCGAAATTCCCGTGGTACATCCATGCCCGATCAGGTCTACCGAAACTGTAAACGCTGTTTCGTAGACAGCAGTATTTTTTCCAACCATCATTTCGAGGCCGAGCTCTTCGCAACGACTTTCGGTGATGGGTGCACAAATAAGACCACGGCCGTGGGTGGCCATGAAGTTCACGATCTCGGGGGTGATGCATTCGGCGGCACAAATGAAGTCGCCTTCGTTTTCGCGGTCTTCGTCGTCGACGACAACGATGACCTTGCCGTTACGAATGTCTTCAATAGCGTCTTCGATCCGATCTATCTTAATTTTATCCACTTCGTTATTCGTTATTTGATCTAAAAAACAAAGTTAACTGCTATTCAGTTTCCTATCCCTGTTGCAATAAACTTGAAGACAATCGTTGGATGACCCTTCCCAACGTAAAGGAAATATCTTTTTTAGCATTTTGAACGTGGTACTGGACCTCCAACAGGTCGTCGCGGTCTTTGTCTGTCTGCGCTTCCTGCATTTGTTTGAGGCCTTCGTCGATCATTTTTTGAATTACGCCGAGTTTTAGCCTGGCAACAACCACCCTCGCCGATGACGGCTGATATTCATCGCCCACGAAGATCTTGTGCTTTTTCCAGCCCTCGCTGACAGAATATTTCGGCACCACGAGGCTGGCGAGGTAAGTCTGCAGGTGTTGTGGAACAACGCCCATGAATGACTCGGCGGTCGGCAGCTCGCCTTTGGCTATTTCTATCTTATACAGGTCGAGCAATTCTATGTGATCTTTTAAAATGAAGCTCACATCGTCGGTTTCATAGAATAAATACTGGTAAACGAATTCATCGTCCGATTCTTTCTTGTTCCCGATGTTGATCAAAAACTTACAAAACTCTTTTTCAAGGTCTTCCAGTTCTTTGGTTGAATCGTAGAGGAATGATTTCGAGAGTTCGTGAACATCGGTAAGCGTAAGAGGTTTCTCTTCGGGCAGCGGGGCCTGGTCTCGTTTAGCACGACGCTCTTTTATGAGTATCTTATTAAGCTCGGTGTTTAATATCTGCGGCGATATTGTAAATATCTTACTGACTTCCTGTAAGTAAGTCGTTCTCTTTAAGTAGTCGGGTATCAAAGAAACAGAACGAAGTATGTCCTGGATCGTCTCCGCTTTCTTTATCGGATCATGACCGGCTTCGTTCATCAGGAGTCCTGCTTTGAAAGTAACGAAGTCTTTCGTGTTGTCGTGAAGGAATTTTTGAAACTCGGTGGTTCCTACTTTCCTTGAATAGCTATCGGGATCTTCTCCATCCGGGAAGAGTACAACACGCACGTTCAGCCCGCTTTCGAGGAGCATATCGATACCACGGATCGCGGCCTTTATACCCGCAGCGTCGCCGTCGAACAGCACCGTTACGTTTTCTGTGAACCTGCGAATGAGCTGGACCTGCGACATCGTCAATGCGGTACCCGACGAAGCCACCACGTTCTGCACATCGCTCTTATGCATGGAGATCACGTCGGTATAACCTTCTACCAGGTAGCAATTGTCTTTCTGACGTATCGTGTTCTTCGCCTGGAAAAGTCCATAGAGCACATCGCTCTTGTGATAGATCTCGGTCTCAGGAGAGTTGACGTACTTCGGTTGATTCTTGTCTTTGCCGAGCATCCTGGCTCCGAAGGCGATCACTTTGCCGGAAAGATTATGGACCGGGAAGATTACGCGTCCGCGGAAACGATCGTACGAGGAGCCGTCGTCTTTCTTAACGACCAACCCTGTTTTCTCGAGTAGTTCTTTGCTGTATCCTTTCGAGATCGCTTCGTCTGAAAAATTTTCCCATCCTTCGAGTGCATAACCCAGCTCGAACTTGTGGATGTCGCGATCATTGAAACCGCGTTCCTTAAAATACGACAGGCCGATCGACTGACCTTCCTCGCTGTTCAGGAGCTTGTCTTTGTAATAGTCCTTAGCGAAGTTCATGAGCACATAAAGGCCTTCGCGTTCGCTTTGCATGGCCAGTTGCTCGTCGGATGCCTTGCTTTCCTGTATCTCGACGCCATACTTTTTGGCGAGGTAACGGAGGGCTTCGACGTAGCTCATGCCTTCGTGTTCCATTACGAAGGTGATAGCGTCGCCGCCTTTGCCGCTGCTGAAGTCTTTGAAAATACCTTTGCCGGGGACGACGAAGAAGGAGGCGGTTTTTTCGTTGGAGAAAGGGCTGAGGGCTTTATAGTTTATACCGGCTTTCTTGAGGGTAACGAAGTCACTGATCACGTCGACGATGTCGAGGCGGTTTTTGATGTCGTCTATGGTGTCTTTGGAGATCAATGGAGTTCAAAGGTAATAAGAAAAATGCGGGGTGTCGCGGGGGATCCCGGAGGACACACAGAGGTACGCGGAGAGAATGCAAAGGATTTGTTTGGCAATAAAAAATGACGATGCGTAGCACAGAAATGAAGGTGCGTAGCACGGAAATGAAGATGCGTAGCACGGAAATGAAGGTGCGTACCACAGAAATGAAGGTGCCTACCACTGAATGAACATGGCGTGGCATGAGAATAACTATGTCGCGGCATTGGAGTGAACATGGCGCGCGGCATAGACGTTCGCACGTGATGGCATAGGACATATTATGCTATAAATATAATTCTCCGCGTACCTCCGCGCGTCCTTAGCGAAACCCCGCGACACCCCGCATTTTTATTTAACTTTACACGTTTCTACTCCATGAACCTCCAAGAAAAACACATCCTCGCGGCCCTTTCCACAGTAAACGACCCCGACATAAAACGCGACCTGGTCACCCTCAACATGATCAAGGACATCGCGATAACCGACAACGCCATTGCTTTCACCGTAGTCCTTACCACACCAGCTTGCCCCCTGAAAGAAATGATCCGCAAGGATTGTGAAAATGCAGTCCGCAAAGTCGCTGGCGACAAGGTAGACATCAACATAAAAATGACCTCCTCGGTAACAACACTGCGCGACAACGCTCCATTGTTACCCGGGGTAAAGAATATAGTCGCTGTAGCATCCGGGAAAGGTGGTGTAGGCAAGTCAACCATCACCACGAACCTCGCTGTCGCGCTCGCTATGGCCGGCGCCAGGGTCGGACTCATCGACGCCGACATCTACGGCCCATCGATACCCGTGATGTTCAACACAGAAAATGAGCAGCCCGGCGTGAAGGTGGTCAACGGTAAGAATATTATTGTGCCTCTCGAGCAGTACGGCGTGAAGCTCATGTCGATCGGGTTTCTCGCTCCATCCGACAGTGCAATTGTGTGGCGTGGCCCAATGGCCAGTTCAGCCCTGAAGCAGTTCATCAGCGACGCCGAATGGGGCGAACTCGATTACCTGTTCATCGATTTGCCACCCGGTACCAGCGACATACACCTGACCCTCGTGCAGACAGTCCCTGTGACCGGTGCAATTATTGTGACTACCCCGCAGAAGGTGGCCATCGCCGACGCGACAAAAGGTGTTGCGATGTTCAACCAGCCACAGATCAACGTACCCGTGCTGGGTGTTGTTGAGAACATGGCTTATTTCACCCCCGAAGAGCTTCCGAACAAC
The DNA here is from genome assembly GCA_035656375.1 of Cyclobacteriaceae bacterium. GTDB lineage: Bacteria > Bacteroidota > Bacteroidia > Cytophagales > Cyclobacteriaceae > ELB16-189. Next base: position 12,417 of record DASRSO010000152.1, read on the forward strand.
AAATACTACATCTTCGGAAAGGACGGCGGCCTGAACTTGTCGAAGAAATTCGACGTTCCCTTCCTTGGACAGGTGCCCCTCGTGCAGGGTATCCGCGAAAGCGGCGACAGCGGCCTGCCCGCGGTAATGAAGGACGGACCCGCAGCAGCAGCATTTCATGAGCTTGCCGAAACCGTGGCCCGTCAAATTGCCATCCGAAATGCTAACTTTGTACCATCACGGAAAGTTGAGATGAATGCCTGATATGAACACCACTACCACCCGGCCAGTTAAAAGCAATGATCTGACACAACGGATCGAGGAATCACTCAACAATATCCGTCCCTACCTGGAGGCAGACGGCGGCAACGTGCGTATCCTCGAACTTACCAAAGAGAACGTGTTAAAGCTGGAGTTCGTCGGAAATTGTGGCAACTGTGCGATGTCGCATATGACATTTAAGGCTGGAGTGGAAGATGCGATCAAACGATCGGTGCCCGAAGTGAAGTCGATCGAAGTGGTGAATCTGTTTAAATCTTAGTTTCGTTCGGGACAATAAAATCGCTCTTCTTTCGTTACAGCAACCAAATATTGATTTGTGAGCGTTCGGCATTTTGTACTCATACTGGCCACCCTGCTCACCTTCACCGCCGACGCACAGATCCGTTGCGCCACCGACATCCTCGAAAAGAAGGCTCTCCAGATCAATCCACGTCAACGTGCTGAGTTCGAGTCGTGGATGAAAAATAAGATCCGCGACAGAAGCTCACTAAAAAATGCGAAGACCAATGCGACTTACCTGATCCCGGTTGTCGTTCACATCCTCCACAATGGCGAAGCAGTTGGAACAGGGTTGAATATTCCCGATGCGCAGGTAATCTCGCAGATAAAAGTTCTTAACCAGGACTATCAACGCATGAATGCCGACGCTGCAAACACACCAGCAGAGTTTGCATCGGTTGCCGGCAGTCTCGATATACAGTTTATTCTTGCGAAGCAGGATCCCGATGGCCTGCCCACCAACGGCATCACACGAACAATGGCGAGCAAGAATGGTTATACCATCGACGACAACGTTGAAATAAAATCACACTCATACTGGCCGGCTGAGGATTATCTGAATATCTGGGTGGTAAACATGACCGACTCTCACCTGGGCTTCGCACAATTTCCTCAAACAAGTTTACAGGGTCCTTCCCCACCCTACGATCGTACAACCGACGGCGTGGTGATACACTACAAGGCGTTCGGATCTTCTGCAGATGGATCATTTGATCTTCTCTCGCGATACAATCGCGGAAGAACGGCGACTCACGAAGTCGGCCACTTCTTCGGAATGATGCACATATTCGGTGATGGCGGAAGTTGTGAGACTACCGACTACGTTGATGATACCCCGACGCAATCGGATCAGACTCTGACGGCTACCTGTCCCACGCCTTCGTTGACACAGTGTGGTCATCATATCATGTTCCAAAACTTTCTAGATTACACTAACGACAACTGCATGAATCTCTTCACGAAAGGACAGATGGCACGTGCAGTCACAGTACTTGAGAACAGTCCACGACGAAAGAGTCTTAACAACTCGCATGGTACCCTCGACCCGGTGGTGCTTACGCTCGACATAGAGGCAAAGATCATTGCAGCCCCCTTCGCACAAACATGCGGACAGGCAATTGTTCCACGGGTTGTTGTTCGCAACAGGGGCACCACTGCCATCACATCTACACGTGTGAGCCTTATCGTGAACGGAACCACCCTCGAAACAAAGAACTTCACGGTAAACCTGAATCAACTCGACCAAACAACATTAAGCTTTTCGCCGATCAACCTTGTGGAACCGAGTTCGAACACCGTAACGTTCACAATCACACAGGTGAACGGAGGCAATGATAATGCCGCAGGCAACAACACCACGTCGATGACCACACAGGTACTCGCGAGAATAGTTCCTCCCTCTATCGAAGTGTTCAACACATTACCTTCAACATGGTCGATCGTAAACCCCGACAATGGCATTACGTGGGAAAATGTGGTTGCTCCGAAATCGACCGATGCAAACCGTGCGATGTATATGAACCTGTACGACTACGAGTTCACAACAGCAAAGGACAGGCTCGTTTCTCCGTACTACAGCATTCCCAATGACCAGGCGAGGCTAAAGTTTGATCGCGCATATGCGGTATTTCAGAATGTGACGAATGAAACGTTGCGCGTATTGGTGGTTACCGGGTGCAGCACAGATCTTTCCGAAGCCGTGGAAGTATACAACAAAGCTGGTAATGCTCTTGCCTCCACGAGTCCCAAAGTTACCCCGTTTACTCCAACCGGGGAAGCACAGTGGGCAACCGATGTTGTTTCGTTGTCGGCCTATTCCGGCAAGAACATCCAACTGATTTTTGAAAGCACTAATGCACATGGCAACAACCTGTACATCGACAATGTGCAGGTGAATTCCGGGGAGACCAACGATATGGCAGTACTTGGAGTTGTTTCGCCGGGGCCTGTGCTGTGTAATCCAAAACCACAGCCGGTAATCAATGTGCAGAACCTGGGAACGGTGACGGTTGACAAACTCCTGGTAGTGACAGAGCTAAACGGATCAGTGGCGTCGTCACAAACACTTACGGGGCTGGCGATGACACCCGGTGCACAGGCGACACTCACGTTACAGGCTCTGAACTTCACTCAGTCGACGAACAATATTAAAGTAACGATCAGCAATCCCGACGCACCCGTCGACGATGCCCCCGCTAACAACACAATAAGTTTCACACGCATCTTCAACACTGCAGCGGAAACAATCCCGATCCGCCAGAACTTCGACGAAGGTCAGAGCAACTGGACGATCTTTAGTGAGGGTACCGCGAAGAAGTGGGAAACAACAAACACGAACACGTATAAGAACGGCATCGTGTTCAAAGGTTTTACCGGTGGCACTGTCGGTGATGAATCGTGGTTCGTGTCACCTGTACTCGACTTTTCGAGATCGAACCAGGGTAGCCTTCATTTCAATACCAGCTATGCGAGAAACGGTGACTCCGAAGAACGTTTAAGAGTACTCGTATCTGAAGACTGTGGGATAACTTACGACAAGGTGATATTCGACAAATCCGGTGAAGACCTCGCGAACAAAACTTCGAACACCGATTGGAAACCTGCCACGCAAAATGACTGGCGCCAACCGGGCGAATACGTTTCGATCAATGACTTCGCAGGAAAGAGCAACCTTCGCTTTGCTTTCGTTGCAACGAATGATAATGGCAACAATGTTTACCTCGATAACATTGAGTTTTTTGTAGAAGACATCGAAGAACCCCCGGTTGCACCGGATCTGATCGCCGTCTATAATTCAATAGATAACCCGTACAAGTTTATGCTCACCTTCAGCCTGCCCGTAAAGGAAGATGCACGGTTGATCGTTTACAACACGTTGGGCAAAGTAGTTATTGATTGTGAGCTTCCGGGTACGCTCAACCAGACCTATACGGTCGATCTTACGAGCCAAAGCACGGGCGTTTATGTCGCTCGACTGCAGACACCAACCCGGATGGCCACCACGAAATTATTCGTCGGGAAGTAAGTCATCATAACGGACAATATTGAATAAACTCTTAAAGCCTGATATATTTGGGGATGACTAAAAAGAAGGTCGCCATCCTGTTTGGGGGGCGTTCGGTAGAACATGGAGTTTCTATTAACTCGGCCAGGAATATCTTCGAATACATCGACAAGGACCGTTTCGAACCGGTGCCTTTCGGAATATCCACCCAGGGAGCCTGGTTTCTGAATACCTCGGTTTCCAAGGAAATTGAAAAGGGAGAGCCGTTAAGCCTGTCACTCGACGGCACCAAACCCACCTGGAAAGCGGGTGGGAAATCTCTGCAGATCGACGTTGCGTTCCCGGTACTTCACGGTACCGATGGAGAAGACGGATCGATCCAGGGGCTGCTTAAGTCGATGTCGGTGCCTATGGTTGGTACTGGCGTACTTGGATCGTCGGTGTCTATGAACAAGCTGACAGCGAAGAGACTCCTTCAGAAAGCAAACATACCTGTTGCTCCCTTCCTCGATTTCTCTTATGCTGAAAAAGATTCGTTGTCATTCGATGAAATCAGCAAGCAGATTGGACTGCCTTTCATGGTGAAGGCTACCAGCCTCGGTTCGTCGGTAGGTATAACGAAGGTGAAGAGTAAAGAAGATTTTCAACCGGCCGTAGAGGAAGCATTTCGCTACGATAATCATATCCTCATCGAGAAATACATCAAAGGTCGCGAGATAGAATGTGCAGTTCTTGGAAACGATCCTCCACAGTCATCGTTGCCAGGCGAGATTGTTATCAGCGACCGTTATGAGTTCTACACTTTCGATGCAAAGTATGTGGATAATACTGCGGTGAATATCGTGGTACCTGCAAAGATCGATGCATCAAAACAGGAAGAGATCCGAAGGCTGTCGGTAAAAGCATTTGAAGCGTTGCATTGCGAAGACTTCGCACGTGTCGACTTGTTCCTTGCCGGTGATGGCAACATCTACATCAATGAGATCAATACGATACCGGGCTTTACAAACTCGAGCATGTACCCGATGATGTGGAAAGAAAGAGGCGTTTCGTTTACAGAGCTTATTACAAAACTTATTGATATCGCTTTTCAGCGTGTTGAGAAAGCGCGTCGTGTGGAAACTGACTTTAAGTCGTCGCTTAAATTTTAAGCAAGCTGGATGAAGAAAATCCTCAAATTTCTTAAGAGTGGTACGTTAGGAGCAGTGATGGCGAATCTTGGCATTGCCGTGTTCGTGTTGGTGCTCATCAGCATCCTGTATTTCTACATCTATCTTCCTAATGCGACCAACCACGGCGACTCTATCACGGTTCCCGATCTTGCAGGTATGAAGTTCGAAGAGCTTGAAGACTTCCTGCAAAAGTATGATCTGCGCTTCGAGGTAGAAGACTCGGTGTATCACGACGAGTATCCCCCGCTCACTGTACTTCGCCAATTTCCAAAAGCAGGTGCTACCGTAAAGCAAAACCGGATCATTTATGTTTCCGTGAATCCGGTCATGCCGCCAATGGTGCCAATGCCCGATCTCGCAAATCCTAACAACACAACCTCGCGCATCGGGGCCGAAGCGATCCTGAAAAGCAATGGGCTGAAAAGAGGCAGGATCATCAACAGGCCACACATAGACCTTAACCTTGTATTGGAGATCCGTTACCAGGGTAAAAAGATCGAGGCCGGGACAAAGATCCCGAAAGGTTCTGTGATCGACCTCGTGGTTGGCGATGGCAATGGACCAAACAGCAGCGTGCTCGATGACCTTGTGGGTGACACCTATAAACTGGCCCTGTTTAAGCTCGAAGGCTGGAATCTTCGCGTAGGCCAGGTCTTTATTCCAGACGATACAGATACTACCGGGGCCGAGCTCCGCGTTTACAAACAATATCCGCCAGCCGGTGATTCGGTGAGGGTTGGCGACCAGATTGACCTCTACATCGCTCCGAAAGCGATGGCCGAAGACCTGCGGAACCAGGAAGAGGCCGAAGCGGATTCTTTGTCTAACCTGTGAGCCCAATACGATCCATTTCGATCATTCTCGCCCTGGCCCTGCCTCTTGTGTGCAAGGCACAGATCGTGATGGTAGGCCTGCCCCACTCAAAGGACCAACAGAAATCTGAAAAGAAATCGACAACCTCTAACGCCCGGACGAAAGCACTCGCGCTTCCGTTCTGGGACGACTTCTCGTTAACGAAAACCAGCTATGCCAATCCGGACCTGTGGAGTGTGAATCGTTTTATCCGGGTGAACAACGGAATGGCGATCCGGCCTCCATCTATCGGGGTGGCAACATTCGACGGCGTTGATTCGATCGGCAAACCGTACAGCGTGAACGACGTACTTGCGAAGGGCTTTGCCGACAATCTTGAATCGAAAGAGATCGACCTCACGACCGTCGATCCGGGTGAAAGGAACAGCGTGTACCTCAGCTTCATGTACCAGATCCAGGGGCGTGGCGAAATCCCCGATGCGGGCGACCGGCTTCAAGTATCCTTCATTGACAATAAGGGCGCATGGATCCCGATGAAAGTCATCGAGAACGACGGCACGCTTCAGACCAATCTGTTTTATAATGCTGTTGTCGCGGTGACGGATGAAAGATTCTATCACGCGGGCTTCAAATTCCGGATACAAAATTTCTCCCGACTGTCGGGTCCATACGACACGTGGAATGTGGACTACATTTATTTGAACAAAGGACGGGATGAGAACGATCTTAGTTTTCCGGATCGCACAATAAGCGAACCACTGACAAGCCTGTTCGGCATTTATCGCACCATGCCGATAAGTCATTTCCTCATGGCACCCGCAAGTATTACGAAACCTTCGGTGCTCGCTACCAACATGCGCGCGAACAACCCGCAGCCCGTAAACTTCTCGACCAGCGCAAAAGTCTCCTACTGGCGAAACGAGGGACCGGGTACCAGGTCGGTTGTTCTCGACAACAATCATAAGTTCGATACCACACTGTTCAAAGGCCGGTATACTGTTATGACTGCCGATGCTCTTCCCGATGTGAGCGACCTTCTCACGTCAGACTCTGTAAAAGTTGAAATGACTTTCATCCTCGACTCGAAGGACAACATCCTGTTCACCGATCCTGAAGGAGATTACAACCCTGCGACCTACGAACCAATAAATTTTCATGCTAACGACACCACTCGTTCGATCTATGAACTAACAAACAAGTACGCGTACGACGATGGGGTTGCTGAATACGGCGCCGGCCTGAATCAACCTGGCGCACAGATCGCGTATGAGTTCAACCTTATTGGAAAGTCGCAGGAATACATTACGTATCTTGAAATGTTGTTTCCCCGTTTTGGCGATGAGTCGTTGCAAGTACTTGAAATACGTGTGTGGACCGACTCACTTTCAGACAAACCTGCTTACAAAGAAGTCGTTACGCTTGCGCGAACGAACAAGTTCTGGAAGAAGAAGATCGTACCGACAGCAGTTGGTAAAAAATTCTATATTGGCTGGAAGCAAACAGCATCTGCAGTGATCGCAGTTGGCCTCGACAAAAATACCGACACGGGCAGCAAGATGTACTCCAACACCGGGGGCACTTGGGTTCAAAACACAGCCGTTCACGGAAGCCTCATGCTTCGTCCTGTCTTTGGGGAAGGGCCGAAGGAACTTCCACCCAGTGGACTTGAAGATGAGAAGGTACTCACAGTTTATCCCAATCCAGGAAATGGCGTTTTTTATTTTGGTGGTACTGCTGATCGCATTACGGTTTACGACATGACCGGGCGAAGCACTGAATTCCTGTCGGAAACAACCACCGACGAAACAATTCTCACGCTGCCCAACGCCTCACGCGGCATCTACATCATAAAGGCTGTCATCGACGGGCACGTGCGTACCGCCAAGGTGATGATCAGATAATAATATTGATTGGGTTCGGTGTCCAGCACAGGACAAACACGATCAACGCAATCCATCCAAGGATCTTTCTTGCGGGACTTAACGGCTCTTCGATATCTGTTCGAGGGTGTTGTACCGGCATGAGTCGCCCGATGATGATGGCAAAGAGAAGCCACCCCGAGTAACCTGTTACGTGCGGGTAGAACCAGTTGATCACGTACTGCACTGTGAAGATCCCTACCGCGATCAGTAAAGTGTTTATCGGCGAAACACGAAGGCCCTTCAGGCAGAAATAATAGAAACCTATCATAATTGCTACGCCGACCATGTGGGGTGCTGTGAAGAATCCCATTACGTCGAGGCTTTGACCCGGTGGCAGCATGCCGAGCGTTGCATAAAAAAGGAATGCAACAAAAATAACCGATGCGATTATACCATGCCGCTTCGCCCCGACGAGTCCGTACAAGACGTGACCGCCGTCGAGCTGGCCAATGGGGATCAGGTTGAGAGCGGTGAACACCAATGAAAGGAAAGCAGCGAACAATATTGGGAAGTGCGAAAGTTCGTGATGGTTGGGAACGCGTGCAGGATCGGCTACGTAAGTTTCGAAGATCCAGAAGAGCAGGTTGTCGCCGATGATCATATCGGGAATGCCTCTCTCTGCGAGGTACTGCTTCGAATAAACAGTTTCGGCATAGTTTATCCCGTATTCTTCGTACTCCGGATGTATCTCGAAAATATATCCGGGCTCCGGAAGCGTGAGGAACCCGTAGGTCATCATTACCAAAGCGATCACAAAGCCGGCGAGTGGGCCTGCGATACCGATGTCGAAGTTCTGTGTGTTGGTGTGTATGCGGCTCTTGATCCGTATGAGCGCTCCGAGCGTTCCGAAGAAATACGGAAGCGGTGGCAATGGAATATAATAAGGCAGGGTGGTCTTCACCCTGTAGTAAACAGCCGTGAAGTAGTGCCCGAACTCGTGTACAGTAAGGATCAATAAAAATGTGATCGAATATGGCAGGCCGAGAGCGAAATCACTCCAGGAGTAGTCAGGGTTTATGAACCAGGCTCCTTCTGCGTCGGCGAGAATGACCGACTTGCTGAATGCCCATGTTGCCCCGGCCATGGTGGTAGTGATAAAGGTTACTATAAAGAGAGCACTGTGGATTAGCGCCGACTTTAGGCGTTGGTTCATCGGAACAAGGAAAAGATGAGATCAGGATGAGTCACATGAAACGTTTGAATACCAACAGAGGCTGCACCTTTAAGGTTCGCGGCGTTGTCGTCGAGGAAGATAGTTTCGCTTGCTTTCAGGTTGTTCTCTTTCAGAACGTATTGGTAGATCTCTGCATCCGGTTTTCGCATCTTCATAAGGTGCGAGTAGTACGCTTTGTGGAACAACGGCTCCAGTGATTCGATATCATGAGCCTTCTTCACGATCCCGCTGAAGCAATCGAGGTGAATGGCGTTGGTGTTGCTGAGCAGGAATGTTCTATACTTCGACTTGAGCTCGCGGAGCAATTCTATGCGCTCCTGCGGAATATCGCCAAGCATGGCGTTCCAGCACTCGTCGAGGGCCAGGTCGTTTGCGGTGAGTCCGAATATGTTCCGGAGGCTGGCCCTGAACTCGTCGTTGGTGATCTCTCCTTTTTCGTAAGCGAGAAACTCCGGACGTGAGTGATAGGTTGCAATGACTTTGTCGACGGGCAGGTTGGAGAGCTCCGCGAATTTTCGAAGCGTGGAGTCGACGGAGAGATTGAGTATGACACCACCTAAGTCGAAGATGATGTTTTTGATGCGACTATCGAGCACGGGAAAAGTTTGTGGGCCCAGCTGGGCATGATCCAGCGACCCCCTGATTATGAGTCAGGTGCTCTAACCAGCTGAGCTATGGGCCCAAAAAAACTGTTCCGTTACAGAACAGTTTTTCGAGGCTGCAATGTTAGTGAAAACCAAATATGCCTGCAACTTACTGAGCCTTCCGGGCTCCTTTAATATCGATCTCGGAGAGGTTTCCTTCCGTGAGAGGTTTGGACAGGAACCCGATGACGTTTCCGAACGTCGCCGCCCTGTCGCGATCCAGGGAACTGCTGGAACTGGTGAGGATGATGATCCGGGTGTGAGCTTCTTTTACCAGGCGGCTATATTGTTCAAGAAATGCGAAGCCGTCGATCTCCGGCATGTTCAAATCGAGGAATATCAGGTCTGGATCTTCCTTAGCGCCCGCCGAAGAGAGGTACTTTAAAGCCTCCCGCGACGATTGAAATGTTAATACACGCCGGGCGAAGCCGCTTAACTCGATGAAACGCCGCTGGACAAACAGGTCGATGTCGCTATCGTCAATAAGGACTACAAGATCAACCGATTCCAGCGCCATAGTATTTTAAAGTCTGATCTTGAAGGTAAGAATCTGCTCAATCTTAAAGAAAATAAAATAATGCAGCTTTAAAGGAATTGAAAAATGTGCTAAAATTGGAGGTTAAACCGAAAACCCATGAAATTTACTCGCTCCTTATGCCTGGTTGTAACTGTGTCTGCCAGCCTGATTCTGTGGTCTTGCGGCGGCTCGTCGACAAAAGACGAGAACTCCGAAGATTTTAAAGACGCGGAAGAATCACTCAAAGATCAAATCCAGGACGTAGTTTATAATATCCCCTCTCCTTCGGAAATCCCTTACCTGCTCCAGGCCACTGGCGCAGAGTTCAACCAGTCCCTCGTCAACGACCGTAAAAAGGCCGACTCTTATGCAACAAAGAGCGACAAAGCTGCCCTCAACCTGGGTGTCTATGCCGCCGACATCGGATACCTGAGCTCTTACGAGAAAACACAGGAAGCCATTGATTATCTGAACACTGCAAAAATGCTCGCCGACGGACTCGGTGTAGTAGGATCGTTCGACGTCGAAGTCCTCAAGCAGTTCGAAGCCAACATCGCCAACAAAGACTCTCTTGCTGCCCTGCTGAACCGCACCGTGCAAAAGACAGACGACTACCTGAAAGACGACAGCCGCGACAAGCTCGCTGCTTTCATGGTAACCGGCAGCTTCGTGGAAGGCCTCTACATCTCTACCGGCCTCATCAAGTCGTACCCCAAGAACCTGCTGGCCGACGATCAGCGTAACCTCGTTCTTACTCCCCTTATGCGTGTCATTCTCCAGCAAGAACAGTCAGTTGACGAGCTCCTCAAGATGCTCGGAAACGTGTCGGAAGAAGGAAACGAAACTGTAGCGTCGATCAAGACCGATCTTACCGCGCTCCAGGCAAGCTATCGCGCTCTCAACATCGAAGAGCAGATCAAAGCTAACAAGGCAAACCTCGTTTTGACAGATAAGAACCTCCTCGATATCACAACTATCGTTGAAAAACTCAGGAAGTCGATCACTGACTAACTGACCCATATTAGTATTACAAGGGCCCTGAAGCTAGCATGCTTCAGGGCTTTTTTACTTATATATTTGATTATATGAGCGAACCTATCCTAAACGCCATTATCAAACTCTTCGCCATTGTTGCGCGTGAAGGCCGCGTCAGCAAGGAAGAAAGAGATCACATCGAGTCATTCCTCAACGACCACGTTGGACAGCGCTCAGTTGGCGCCTACCTCCAAAAGTTCGACGACTACTGTGAACAGATCGCCGGGCATACACAACAACAGGAAGCGGAAGACATCAAGGCAATCACCCAGGAGATCAACCAGGAAGTTGCCCAGAAGCAGAAGAACCTCATCATGATCGAGCTGATGAGCAGTGTACTGACCGACAGCCACATCACCGACCACGAAGACCGGGCGTCGCGCGCCATCGGCAAAGCCCTTAATATTTCCGAAGCCGACCAGGAGCTCATGAAGCATTATGTGCTCGGACAAAAGCAGGGCGAATTCGAGAACGAAGCCATCCTTTCTGTTGATTCGAACCAAAATTATTCAGGCAAGGGAAAACACATCTATCGCGAAGATCTCGATGGCGTGATTGCCATCCTCTACCTCGCAAGTACGGAAAGCTTCTTCTTCAAATACGTTGGGCACACCGACGTATATCTGAACAGTGTTCCGCAGAAACCGAACAACATTAACGCACTGGCGACCGGCAGTTTGATCCGCTGGGGACATACCGACCCGGTGTACTATGGCGATATCCTTGGGGTATTCAAGAAGATCGACAACGTAACACGCACGAGCTTCGAAGGTATCAACATCTCATACACGTTCAAGAACGGCAGGCTCGGTCTCCGCGACGTGAACATCAACGAAGAGTCGGGAAATCTTGTGGCACTCATGGGGGCCAGCGGGGCAGGAAAGTCGACGCTCCTGCACGTACTTAACGGCACAGAAAAGCCTTCGGGCGGCAAAGTGCTCATCAACGGCATCGACATCCACAAAGAGCCACAGAAGATCGAAGGTGTTATAGGGTTCGTTCCCCAGGACGACCTTTTGATAGAAGACCTTACTGTTTACCAGAACCTGTACTTCGCAGCGAAGCTCTGTTTCAGTCACCTCAGTGAGAAAGCGGTGCACAAGCTCGTGATGAAGACCCTGGAAGACCTTGGCCTCATGGAGACCAAAGACCTGAAGGTAGGTTCTCCCCTACGCAAGACTATCAGTGGCGGACAACGCAAGAGATTGAACATTGGCCTCGAGCTGTTGCGCGAGCCTGCTGTTTTGTTCTGCGATGAACCTACCTCCGGACTTTCGTCGCGCGACTCGGAGAACATTATCGACCTTTTGAAAGAACTCTCACTTAAGGGCAAGCTGGTGTTTACTGTTATTCACCAGCCGTCGTCGGATATCTTTAAGATGTTCGACAAGCTTGTGATCCTGGATACGGGCGGGTACCAGATCTACTACGGCAATCCGGTTGATGCGGTGTCGTTCTTCAAGCAGAACATAAACCTGATCAATAGCGAAGAAGGCGAATGTGTACAGTGCGGTAACGTGAACCCCGAACAGATCTTCAACATTATTGAGACCAAGGTTATCAACGAGTACGGGAATTTTACTTCCGAGCGCAAGTTCTCGCCCGAACAGTGGAACCAGATCTACCTGCAGAAATCAAAGCCCTCGAATGTAGAGCGGGCAACGGAAACACCGCACTCTACATTGAGTATCCCGACGTGGTTTAATCAAACGAAATTATTCTCTGCGCGCGACCTTCTTTCGAAGCTGAGTAACCAGCAGTACCTGGTGATCAACTTACTGGAGGCTCCGCTTCTGGCGTTTATCCTTGCGTTCATTGTTCGATATCATAACTCCGACGATCCGTTCCACAGCGGGTATGTTTTCAGTAAGAACCTGAACATGCCGGCGTATTTGTTCATGAGTGTGATCGTGGCGTTGTTTATGGGATTAACGGTGAGTGCGGAAGAGATCATTCGCGACCGTAAGATCCTTAAGCGGGAGGCGTTCCTCCACCTGAGCAGAAGCAGTTATATTATTTCGAAGATCGGTATCCTGTTTATGATCTCGGCGATACAGACGGCGCTGTTCGTTACCATTGGGAATTACATTCTCGGTATACACGGTATGTTCTTCACGCACTGGGCGATCTTGTTTACCGCGTCGTGCTTTGCAAACCTTTTAG
>DASRSO010000153.1:0-14914 GCA_035656375.1 Cyclobacteriaceae bacterium
TACCAACCAGTACAATCGGAAAACGTCCGATCTTTTTGGTCTGTATAAGCGTAAGTGCTTCCGAAAGCTCATCGAGTGTACCGAAGCCACCGGGCATCACAACGAAGCCCTGCGAGTATTTCATGAACATTACCTTCCTGACGAAGAAATAATCGAACGTGATCAGTTTATCGGGATCGATATACGGATTGCCTTTCTGTTCGTGGGGAAGATAGATGTTCAGACCCACCGATTTACCGCCGGCCCTGTTTGCGCCACGGTTGCCGGCCTCCATAATGCCGGGACCACCGCCAGTTACAACACCATACCCGTGAAGAACAAGCTGGTATGCAATCTCTTCGGCGGTCTTGTAGTATTGATTGGTCGGTTTGGTGCGGGCCGACCCAAAAATTGTAACGCAGGGGCCGATCTTGGCGAGCTTTTCGAAGCCTTCCACGAATTCCGCCATTACTTTAAAGATCACCCACGAGTCGGAACTCTTGATCTCCGCCCAATCTTTATCTTTGAATGCTTTCCTTATGCGATGCTCATTTTCAATTGCGTCATCCAATGTGGCGCCTACTATATTTTTCTTTTTTGACTTCTTTGCACTCTTTACCTTCATACCGTGAATTTTTAACTGAAAACAGATGAAATATAGCAGGTTTTTAACTGTATTACTCCTTTCACCTATCACCGCATTGCTGCTTAATGGCTGTAGCACCACGAGGGAAACCACCAACGCCAAGCCCTGGGCCCTGGCTCCTTTCGAGAAAGCCGACAAAGCAAATCCCGTGCTCCATGCAGACGAGAATGTGTTCAACTGCCCCATCCTTGGCAAAGAGGTTAAGTGGGACGAGAAAGATGTGTTCAATCCTGCCGCCGTGGTGCGCGACAACAAAGTGTATATGATCTTCCGGGCTGAAGACAAGATCGGCAAGTACGCCGGCACCTCGCGCCTTGGATTGGCCGTCAGCGACGACGGACTAACTTTTATCAAACGTCCTTCGCCAATATTCTTCCCCAACAACGACAGCATGAAGGTCTACGAATGGGAAGGCGGTGTCGAAGACCCACGCATCGTTGAAAGCAACGACGGACTTTACATCATGACCTACACGGCTTACGATGGAAACCTCGCCCGGCTTTGCCTGGCTTCTTCGAAAGACCTCGTGCAATGGACAAAACACGGACTCGTATTGAAAGGAAAATACACCGACACCTGGAGCAAGTCGGGCGCAATTGTAGCGAAGCGCAATGGCGACAGGATCGTTGCCGAAAAGATCGGCGGCAAGTACTGGATGTATTTCGGCGACACGAATTTATTCATGGCAACATCAGAAGACCTCGTCAACTGGACACCCGTTGAAGAAAACGGTGCTTTGAAAGTTGTGCTGGCACCACGTCTCCAGATGTTCGACAGCCGTTTGGTTGAAAGCGGTCCGTATGCTTTGGTAACTCCCGATGGCATCGTGTTGCTCTACAACGGGATGAACCTCGACGAAGGCGGTGATCCAGATCTCGAAAAAGGTGCGTATTGCGCGGGTCAGGCATTGTTCGATCTTAATGATCCAACGAAGCTCATAGATCGTCTCAACGATTATTTCATGATGCCCGACAAGCCTTACGAAAAGACAGGACAAATAAACCAGGTGGTTTTCATCGAAGGCATGGTTCCCTTCAAAGGCAAGTGGTATTTGTATTACGGTACCGCCGATTCTAAAATTGCCGCAGCCATCGGTCCGGAGGTTAAGTAAGATGTCGCACAAAACCCGGTTTGTTTTTGCGGGATTGTTATTCGCAATGCTATGGTCTTCCGCATCGGTTGCGGGCAAGTTTGGCATTCAGTCCGCCGAGCCTCTTACGTTGTTTACAATCCGCTTCATTCTTGCCGGGACTATTCTCCTTGGGTATGTAGCGATCGCCGGAAAGTGGCAAATGCCCACGCGCCAGGAGTGGTTGCAGATCACAATCTTTGGGGCATTCAACACAGCTTTATACTTAGGTATATTCATTATTGCGCTAGAGGAAGTCGCCGCGGGCATCACTGCATTGATGATCGCACTCAATCCACTTCTCATCAGCATGCTTTCTTCGTTGTGGATGCGGCGACCCGTCGCTTCGCGCGAATGGCTTAGTATTTTGCTGGGGATGGCCGGCGTGGCGATTGCAACGTGGCCACTGCTCGAGAATGGCTACGCAACAGTGTTCGGAGTTGTGCTGCTGATCACCAGCATGTTCACGTATTCAATCGGTTCTGTGTATTATGCTTCCGTAAAATGGTCGCTCTCGCGCAGTGTTATCAATGGCTGGCAGGTATTAATTGGTGGATTACTGCTATTGCCTTTCACACTCATCTTCGAAGGAGGTGGCACAACATACGACACGGGTTTCTGGTTGTCGATCGGTTGGTTGATCTTCCCGGTGTCGATCGGGGCCGTACAACTTTGGCTCTATCTTTTGAAAGAAGATGCAGTTAAAGCTTCGCTGTGGTTGTTTCTGTGCCCGATCTTTGGATTGCTGTTCTCATCATGGCTGCTGGACGAACCATTCACACTTTTCACCGCCGCGGGGGCTTTGATCGTACTGGGCAGCCTTTACCTTGGCCAGGAAAAGAAATCATAAGTTCCACCAATACGTGAACTTCAACACAATTGCCCTGCTCTTCACTGCCCAGTTCTCCGGCAAATAGTTGTCAGTATAAACTATAAAGATGTCACTCGCCGGTTTGAACCTCCATTGAAACCTCGCGTTGATGTTAACATTGTTCGTCTGTTCGTTATACTGAAGAAACGTGGTGAAGAATAGTTTATTCGTTGCCGTTACATCAACCCTCGGACTAATTAACCAGAACGGCCTCCTCCCCCACGGCTCCGGTAAACGTATGTCGTTATACGTCGTGCTTACGAGAATATTCACGTAAGGCTGAATTCGATATCCCAGGTCGCCACCGATCAACAACCGCGTGCCATCCGCATAGTATCCACCATATCTCAACGAAGAAGTAAGTGTTAATAATTTTTGTGGCCGCGATGTGTAGTCGACACCAATTGTATACCACGAATGTTCAGAACCAGTTGGAAGTGTCTCCAGGCCCGAGTTAGTTGGATCGAACGGCCTCAACAACTTCACATAGTTCTTGATCAGTCCAACAGTAAGGATACTCAGCTTACGAAAGTTGAACGTGTAACCATAAGTTGTCTCGTCGTCGGTACGATTAAAATTCGTGTCGAAGAAGATCGATGAGATCACTTTCGGCCCGTGGCTGAGAACATATTTTCCTTTCGGGAAGAACAGGTAGGAAGCTTGTGGCCCCAGCCGCATGAAGTTAACACGGGGCACATATCCAACTTCCGCCGTATAATCCCTTCCCACTCTTTCAACCTGCATCGCGGTAAGCCAGTGCCTGCTGAAGTACTGAAGGTGGCCCGCGTACACCCAGTTGTCGGCGCTGTTCTTCACGGTCGGACTAAACGACTTGATCGCCATTGCCTTACCGGTAAACCTGTTGTCGCGCGAAGCAAGATTATATTCCATACCTGCATTGCGATTGTACATCGAATAAACAGGACGACCATCCGTAGGCTGCTCGTAGTTCAAAGATTGCTTGTTGATGAAGAACGCTCCCACGTTAGATCGCGCGAACAATCTCCGCTGCACCGAAGCTACTGCAAAGTTTTGCACGGGAAGCGACGTTGCCGAGTCTCCTACAGACGATGTCTGCATGTCCATCGCTCCAAT
Organism: Cyclobacteriaceae bacterium; assembly: GCA_035656375.1. Lineage (GTDB taxonomy): Bacteria > Bacteroidota > Bacteroidia > Cytophagales > Cyclobacteriaceae > ELB16-189. The sequence goes on from DASRSO010000153.1 coordinate 3,721, forward strand.
ACGCCAGTTCCGATTTATCCGGCCGCTCAGTCGGGCACCTGCATCGATCGGAACACCTAAACCAATCCTTCGCGAGAAGAAAGGCCTTATCGTTGCATAACCTATATTCGAAAAGATGTCTCCATTCTCCAGGAAGAACTGCCGGCGTTCGGGAAAGAACAGCTCATATCGATCGAGGTTCGTTACCTGCCGGTCGACATCCACCTGCGAGAAATCGGGATTAACCGTAAGATCCAGATTCAACGAGCTTGTCAGCGAAACCTTCGCATCCATACCAGCCTGGAAGTTGTTGTCAACGGGGGTTTTCTTTTCAAAATTCTTCGCTCGGCTTCCCAGCACGTATGGGATCAACGACACGTTCATTCGCGGTGCGGGAGGAGTTTCATCCCACACCAAAAATCCGGTGTGCGAAAGAGATGCCGTCGCAAACTGGCGTGGTATCGGCGTCCAACTCGACTTCTCGGTTGTCTTCAAATCCAGGCGACTGAAGTTTATACCCCACTTCATGATGCCCTTCTTGTATCGGATGGTCTTGAATGGTATCGACATCTCGAAGATCCACTTGTCAGGATAATTTTTTACAGCTGACACCCATTTGTTATCCCAACTGAGATCCACCTTACTGCCTTCGTACATCGTTCCGTCCCACTGGGCTCCAGCTGCGCTCACGCCGAAAGAGAAACCATTGGTCTGGTCGTCGAATGTGTCGATGAACAGAAGGAAGTTGTCATTCTTACCGAATGCGAAATCCCGTTTCAACGACTCTACTGTGTACTTCGTGTCAGTGCTGTGATAGCAAATGCCCTGGATGTAAATGTTCTTCTGGTCGTAGGTCATCCGGATCTCTGTAGGAACCTTTGCCATGCTTGTATCCATGGGCAGCACCATGTAGAAATCTTTCGCTACTTCACACGTTCTCCAGGCTTCGTCGTTGTCGATGCCGTCGATAGTGATCGATTGAGAAGTTTTCTGGATGTGGTACTCGAAGCGAGCATTGACTTTTTCTGTTTGAGCCCACGACATGAGCGTCAAACAAAAGAGTCCCCCGGTTAAAAAAAATTTTCTGATCACGAACCTGCGACGTAGTCGCTAAGGTATTCAAAATGCTCAGTCAAACGACCGTTAGCCGCAATAGTTCCTCGTTCAATTATTTGTGTGGCATCACCCACCAGGAGTGGTCCAAGGATACGATCTATCAGGTCGCGCCCGAACTCCTCCGATGCGCTGCGTGGAAGCTCGCATGGCAGGTTATCGATCGCCATTACCGTCACAAATTTTTCGTTGCTCAGCGGCGATTGAACGCTGTCGGTAGCTGGATCGTAGTCGTATATCGGGTCTGCAATGCTGCTTGCCTTTTTTGTACTTGGCACCGACCCCTCGATGTCGCACGTGATGTCGGCAATTACTTTGATCTTAAAGTCTTTCGACAGCATGTCTTCTTTTGTGAACAGCACCGGCGCTTTTGGATTCCAGAAGGCTCCGGCCATTAACAAATCGGTCACTTTTGTGAACTCAAGGAAACGAGACCAGTATTTCTCGGGGTTCGCATGAAACTCGTCGCGATTGAAAGCACCGCCTTCCCGCCGGCTGTGATAGTCGGCACTGCCAAGCTGCACATACACGGGCTCTGTAAAGGTTTTCTGAAGGAAGTCGTACGGACCGACCTTTCGAACACCTGCGGTATCGAGTGTCTCCATCGCCCCTTTCGCCACGCGGCCCGCACCCGTGAGAATGATCTTGATCGGCGGGAGATTTACTTTACGAAGCTCGAGCTTCAGGTCGTTTACGTCGAAGCAGTCGTGCGCCCTTCGCAACGAGAATAAATTAAATCTCTTCCCATAGGTGAGCAATCCATTGTATGCTCCAACCATTCCCGCATACCTGCCAAACGCGACCAAACGGTTACCCTGAAGATCTTTCAGCGCTTCATAATCTATTAGCCGGATGTTCTTCTTGATCGCAGCCTGCAAAAGCTTCCTGTTGTAGGGCTGTTTCTTTATTGTATGTGAAAATATCAGGTAAGTCTTTCCTGGGATCAGGTCTTCGACAGGCACTTCTTTTATACCCATTAGTATGTCGCATTCCGACATATCGCTGATCACAGGAATGCCCTGATCTGAATATTCATTGTCCTTGAAACATCGTATAGGGCTCGTTTCGGCCTTGACGGTAACATGTGGAAATCGTTGTTCGATCTCCTGCACTTGTAAAGGCGTAAAAGGGACACGTTTGTCGGGTGGCGTCTTACGTTCGCGGATAAGTCCGATGATCATTCAATAAAATTAACAAATATTACCTTTGGACTATGATTGAGTACTTATTGCTGATCGGGGGCTGGGCTTTATATTTTACACTTCACAGTGTGCTGGCGATGGATTCAGTAAAGGCGAAGTTTCCACCCCGGGTATTCAGGCTTTTCTATGTGCTGATCTCGACGGCAGGTTTGCTCGCACTCTTGTTCTACAACGGCAGCATTCACTCACTAAAATTCTTTGTGAGCGACGGGCCGATCCGTTACGTAAGCCTTATGCTGACCACGTTTGGTGTGATGCTCATCCAGAGCTCGTTCCGTCAATACAGCTTCAAGGGATTTGTGGGCTTTGGGGAGGAAAAGAAAGAGCTTCGAACAGACGGCGTGTTGCAGTTTGTGCGTCATCCGATCCTGGCCGGAGTGATCCTGGTTACGATCGGATTCTTCTTCTTTATTCCAAACCTTCCCACGCTGATATCCTGCGCGTGTATCATGATCTACATACCGATCGGTATGTTTTTCGAGGAAAAAAAATTGATCGCCATTTACGGCGATCAATATCTTGAATACAAAAAGAAAGTTCCAGCTATCGTTCCCGAAAAGTTATTCGAGAAAACTACCAAGAATTGAGCTGGCCTCTTTGCCACTGTTCCTTCCGTAAGGCGACAGTGCCTGTACAAGCTTCCTGATCGGCATAGACTGCAACCACACCTTTCCGGTACCACGAAGCGTAGCCAGGAAGATACCTTCACCTCCGAAAACCATCGAACGCAAACTTCCCGACGTTTCTACATCGAAGTCGATATGTGACTCGAAGGCAACCACGCAACCGGTATCAACACGAAGCGTTTCGCCATTCAGATTTTTCTCTATTACAGTACCGCCGGCATGCACGAATGCTTTTCCGTCGCCCTGGATTTTTTGCAGAATAAAACCTTCGCCGCCAACGAGGCCACTCCCAATCTTGCGGTTGAATACCATCGTAAGCTTGGTGCCGTAAGCGGCGCAGAGAAATCCGTCTTTCTGAACAATCAACTCGTTGTTGCGCTGCGTCTTTAAGTCTATCGGTATCACGGTACCGGGATAGGGCGCGGAGAAAGCTACCTTCCTTTTGCTGTTCCCGCGATTTGTAAAATGCGTCATGAACAACGATTCCCCTGTAAGTAACCTGCTGCCTGCTGAAAGCACTTTGTCGAACAATCCCTGGCGCGGATTCGATCCATCGCCCATTTTTGTTTCAAATAAAATTCCATCTTCCATGTACAGCATAGCGCCAGCTTCGGCGATCACTGTCTCCATGGGATCCAGTTCAATCTCAACAATCTGAATGCTCTCTCCTTTGATCTGGTAGTCGATCTCATGTGAATTCATGGGCGTATTTATTTAGTCGTGTTGTAGTACTTAAATACGGGATAGGTGATCGGCTTGTTATGCTCTTTTTGACTTTCAACAGCCTTGTCGAAGAAATTCCAGGTCACAAGCCCGTCGTCCGATTCCGGTTCCAGTAAATAAAACGCAAGATTACCAAGCGGTTGCGCGAGGTCTACAACAAAATCGCCTTTTCGGAACTTCTTCTGTGCGGGTTTAAACTTACCGGTTGCGCGCGCCATGTTGTGTCCTTCGAATTTGCGCTGGGCAGTTTCATATTTTTCAATCTCGAACACTTCACCGGTGTAAGTGTTCGTCTTCGTGAGCTCAGTCACTTTGATGCCGTGTTTTTTCAGGTTCTCGGCAATTTCAGGCATGCCACGTGGAATGATATAACCCGCTGGCACAGTGCTTTCAACGGTTGCTTCAAAACCGGCATAGTAAGTAACGTTCGGTAGATTTATCCGATCCTTTGTCGGTTTGTATTCTATAGTACCATCGGCCTGGGTCTCGGGTTTGTAATCATATGATGGCAGCCAGTCGAAACCACCGCTTGGAACCATCTTAAACCGAACTCCTTTCTTCACATTTGACCTTACACCTTCAAGTGTAAGTCGTTCTGCCTCCTTTGTGACCTGCTTTATTTCCTCCGAATGTTCGGCTGCATACCCGAGTATCTCCTCCACAAAATAATACGTCGACTTTGTGCGCATCTCGAAAGGCCTGTGGGAGAAAGCTTCGCTCAGGATTGCCAACCTGTTACGAAGACCGAACTGGTTAACGAGATAACGAGGATGATGATTGTAGGTATAAAAATTCTTTACCGGCCATCCTTCACGAAGGTCGTAATCGCCATATGGTCCGAAAAACAGGTTGTGCTTTTTTTGAATCGCATCGGTGATATCATTAAGCATATCCCATGTCTGGTTATAAGTTATGTCTTCACCTGCATACTGATAACTCGGAGCCCACGTAAGATCGTAGGCATGCCACGTGCCATTCGTCGTGTGGAGGTCGACGAATATCATCGGGTCCCACTCATTAATTACTTTAAACAACGCGTTGGTCTCGATGGCTTCCATCTTCATTCCGTCGCGGTTGAGGTCAAGGCCCTGGCTGTTTTCACGAATGCCGACTTCGGGTGGACTGTTCTCTTGTGAAGGGCGACGGCCATACGCCATCTTGTCGTTGCTATCGCTGTTGTAGATGGGTGCGAAGAGAATGATGAGCTTTTCGAACAGCGGGTTATTCTCCCCGGCAAGGATGTTCCGGATCTTCAGCATTGCTGCTTCTTTACCTTCAACTTCGCCGGCGTGTATGTTTCCCTGGATGTAAACGATGAGTTTGCCGCTGGCCTTCGCTTCGGCAGCAGTTGCTACCATCGGGTTGGCGAGGATCGCAACGGGAATGTCTCGTCCTTCGAGACTTCTTCCCATCGAGAACACGGAAATGTTTTTTGAAGTGGCCGAAATGTTCTGGAGGAACCTGATGACGTCGGCGTGGGTGGATGTTTTTTCGTAGTTGGTTTTTTCAGGAACGATCTGTAGCTCTTCGGGCCACATTTGGGCGAAGCCACTTTGACAAACAGCTATTAAAAAAACGAGGGGGAGGATTCGAAACATCAGGACTCTTTCTTTCGTGGTCGTCCCTTTTTCTTTATCTCTTCAATATCCTCCCGCTCCAAAAGTTTTTTATCGTCGACGTTCTTGTTGAGGAACTCGTTGATCTTTTCGATGTTCATGTTGCCGCGAATTTCACCAAACTCGTTGATGGAAACTTCGAAGCCGGTGAGATCCTGGTGCACGCGCGCTTTCGGCGTGGGCTTGTCTTTTTTCTTATTTTCCTTTTTTGCCATACTCGATAACTTTTTGAATTCGATCTGCAACTTCAGGAGCGCCGAGAATTTCCATTGAACTGACGAGATCGGGGCCGGCGGTGCCCCCGGTGATCGCGACGCGCAGAATTTGCATCATTGAACCGGATTTAACGTTTGTTTCCGATGCCGCGACTTCTATGTTCATTTTAAAAGCCGCCGGATCGGGATTCCTGCGCAGCACTTCTTCCAATTTCGTAAAAAAAAGATCAGCGGCAGGCGACCATTTTTTATTTAACACGTCGTCATATGTCGTCGGCGCTTCGAAGAAGAACTTTCCCATGGTAAGAAAGTCTTTTTGAAACGTGACCCTGTCTTTCAATACCTCTACAATTCGTTCTGCTTTCTGCCTGTCGCAATCACTTCGGTTCGCCATTAAAAATTCAACCATTTCCGGCCCCTTCTTCCTTATATACTGCTGGTTGAACCACTGTGCTTTTTGTATGTCAAATTTCGCGCCCGCTTTGTTGATCCTCTCAAGGGAGAAAGCTTCTATGAGCTCGTCCATACTGAAAATCTCCTGTTCCGTACCAGGATTCCATCCCAGCAGCACAAGGAAATTAATAATCGCCTCGGGTAAATAACCAGCTTCTTTGTAGCCGATGGATTCCTGCCAGTTGAGCGGGAAGATCGGGAACCCCGCCTTATCCGCATCGCGCTTACTTAATTTCCCGTTACCGTCGGGTTTCAACAACAGCGGAAGGTGCGCAAACCTGGGCATGGTATCCTCCCATCCAAAAGCTTTGTACAGCAACACGTGCAACGGTGCGGAGGGCAGCCACTCTTCGCCACGGATAACGTGACTGATCCTCATTAGATGATCGTCGACAACGTTTGCCAGATGATATGTAGGCATGCCGTCGGATTTCATTAGAACTTTATCGTCGACCTGGGATGTGTTAAAAGTTACTTCACCACGAATGAGGTCGTTCACAGTTACATCGACATTTGAAGGAGTTTTAAATCGGATGACGGAAGGACCATCCGACTTCTTGCCGGCGAGGGAGTTGTTGAGACGCATGCGGGTTTTTGCATCGTACTGAAAATTGGGATCTTTTTTTCGTTCCTCCTCCAAGTCTTCAGACGTGTCATATGCATAATAGGCATGGCCCGTCTCCACCAGCTTACTAACGTACTCTTTATAGATCTCTTTTCTTTCCGACTGACGAATACGTGGCTCCAGGCCTTCATCGATCTGGATACCAACCCACTTCAACGAGTTAACTATGTAATCTTCGGCACCTGGAACGTAACGATTCTGGTCGGTATCCTCCACGCGAAGGATCATTGTGCCTTTGTGCTTCCTGGCTAATAAATAATTGTAAAGAGCAGTACGAACACCACCTATGTGCAATGCCCCGGTAGGGCTGGGCGCAAAACGAACACGAACATCCATCCGGCAAAATTAGCTACCGGACAGCTATGCATGAAATCTCTACATTAACATCTTTAGGAAGTCTTGCCACTTCAACGGTTTCGCGCGCAGGTGGATTGACATTGAAATACGATCCGTATACTTCATTCACCTGTGGGAAGTCGCCCATGTTCTTAAGGAAAATGGTGCACTTCACAACATGAGAGAAATCGAAACCGGCTGCTTTCAGAACATACTCCAGGTTCTTCATCACCTGGGTGGTTTCACTCTTTACATTCTCGAGAACGAGAACTCCTTTCGAGCGATCGGTAGCGATCTGACCCGAAACATATAGTGTGTTGCCAGCAAGAATGCCTTGTGAGTATGGGCCGATTGGCTCAGGAGCATCGGCCGATAAAATTGACTTCGAAGCCATAACTTCAGGTGGTTTGGATACTAGATACTGGTAATTGGATACTGGATATTGGTAATTGGGTATTATCTACCTCAGCAACGCACCCTTCAGTCGCAACAACTCTGTTTCTGAAACCTTTGCGTTGTATCGTGCCGTGGTCAGCCTGTTGTAGGCATCAACGGCGCTCTGCTGGGCGGTGCGAAGTTCGATAAATGTAGCAATACCGCGTCTGAAACTCTCCAACATGATCGTAACATTTTCCCGGGCGAACAGGATGTTCTCCTCCTCTATGGCAAGCGTCTTCCGGGCGTTGTCGTAGTTCGCATACGCAACTTTAACGCCCGTCAGGGCCACTGCCCTTTGTTGTTCGTAGATAAGCTGCGTGCGCTGCCAGTTGATCTTTGCGAGTTCGACAGCATTCTTTACAACGAAATTGTTGAGCAGCGTCCACTGGGCGGTGAGACCATAAGACAACGTGGTGTTTCGTTGCGCTTTGGGTGCGAAAGGGCTCGTAGCTACGTTGCTCTCGTTGCGGTTGAAGTTGTAGTTTGAGATAAAGCTAACCACGGGCAGCTTGTCGCCCCTTCGTGCGTTGAGCTGGTATCGCGCAACCTCCACGTTGCCGCGGGCTGCGATGAGAGCCGGGTTGCTCGATTCAATGCCTTCCATGATCTCGTCGATCGTAAGATCGAGGTTGAGTGGGATGGTATCGGCAACTGCAAACTCATCAGGAAGATCCATGCCTGTTGACTGATTGAGAGTGGCTTTTGTTTGAAGGATCTGTGCCTGTTGCTGAAGGGCCAATGTCTTGAATGCATTCTGGTCGAGACGTGCCTGGAGGAGCTCGGTCTTCGCGCCGGAACCAACCTGTAATCTTCTCTCGGCAAGTTTAACCCGTTCTTCTCCTACTGAGATCTGTTCGTTGATGGCTTTCAGTTGTTGTTCCTGTGCCACTATGCTGTAGTAGCTGCCGATTACCGACGACATGGTGTTCGCCATCTGGTTTTTCAACAACACCTCATTCACGCCCGCAACCTGCTGCAGGCCTTTGTACGTAGCAAACATCTTCAGTCCATCGAACAACACCCAGTTGAGCTGAACGCCGCCGTTCAATGCATTCTGCTTCACACCGGGACGAACAACAACTGAGTCGTTGGCAAGTGTTTGCCGCGAATCCTGGTCGCTGAAGTTCCGTGTGCCGTTCAGGCTGAGGTCGGGCAGGAAAAGTCCGACCGCGTTTTTGGCGTCGGTCTGTGCCGACAGCAGGGTATTTCTCGAAAGCTGTACGTCGTACCCTTTTTCGAGAGCGCGAACAACCACATCTTCAACCGTCAGCCTTTGCTGGGCCGTGGTTTGAAAAGTTAAAAAAACAAGTGCTGAAAAAATTCCAATCCTAATGTTCATAAACGAGATCCTTAGCAGGGGTCTGAACAGGTTCATCCATCTGCTGAGCTGCATGCGAGCGCGTACGTGAGAAATATGAATAGATCGCGGGGATCACAAACAATGTGAGCACCAGCGAGAACAATACACCACCAACAATCACCACGCCCAACGGCACACGACTCGTCGACGCATCACCCAGCGACAAAGCCAAAGGCAAAGATCCGAGAGCCATCGCGAGGCTCGTCATCAGGATCGGGCGAAGGCGCATCCGTGCAGCCGTAAGCACGGCCTCCATCTTGGCCACTCCCTCTTCACGTTTCTGGTTCGCAAACTCCACGATAAGGATACCGTTCTTCGTTACAAGTCCGATGAGCATGATCATACCTATCTGCGAGAAGATGTTGATCGTGAGACCGAATATCCACAACGATATGAACGCACCGCAGATCGCGAGCGGCACTGTGAACATGATCGTCAACGGATCGATAAAGCTTTCGAACTGGGCTGCGAGCACGAGGTAGATCAGCACCAACGCGAGGATGAACGCGAACGAAGTATTTCCAGAGCTCTCCGCAAAGTCGCGCGAAGATCCGGCAAGCGCGGTATTGAATGAATCATCCAGTTCTTCGTCAGCAATCTTGCGCATGACGTTTATGCCATCACCAATAGTTTTTCCAGCTGCAGGCGATGCAGAGATCGTAGCAGACTTAAACCTGTTGAAGTGATAAAGTGATGGAGGCGTCGCAGACTCCTCGAGTGTTACCACGTTATCGAGTGAAACAAGCTGGCCTGTGTTCGTGCGAACATACAGTCTCTTCAAATCATCCGGATCGTCGCGGTCGCTGCGCGCCACCTGGCCGATCACCTGGTACTGCTTTCCACTCTTGGTGAAGTAACCAAAACGGAGGTTACTGTACGCCAACTGAAGCGTTTGTGAAATGTCCTGAACGCTTATACCAAGCTGCGATGCCTTCAACCTGTTGATCTTAACGAGCAACTCGGGTTTGTTGAATTTCAGATCGACATCCACGTTCTGAAGAACACCACTGGCGTTTGCCTTCTCGAGGAACTTAGGTATCACACCCTTAAGCTTATCGAAGTTGTTGTTCTGGATCACGAACTGCACGGGCTGTCCGCCGCGGCGGTTCATCTGTATTGTCTGTTCCTGCTGAATGAACACACGTCCATCGGGAAACGCAGGCAATGATTTCTGAAGTTGATTTACGATCTGTTCCTGTGAACGATTCCTGTCTTTCGGATCAACGAGTGTTGCACGGGCAAAACCGCTGTTCGATCCGCCCCAGCCACCACGACCACCGGCAGTGCTGGCGATCACAGTTTTGTATTCGGGCACAGAGTCCATGACAAGAACTGTAAGCCTGTCAATGTATGCATCCATGTAGTCGAAAGACGTTCCTTCGGGTGCTGTTACCATTAGACGGAACTGGCTCCGGTCTTCCATGGGCGCAAGCTCCTGTTGAATGTTTGTAGCGATCAGGTACGTAGCTCCAAGTGCTACAGCCACGATCACGAATGCAACCCAGCGAAGTCTCATGAAGCCGGCAAGCGAACGCGCATAGAGATTCTCCATTCCTGTGAAGAATGGCTCCGACCAATGGTAGAACCTCGAGTGTTTATGGTTTGTGCGGGTAAGCTTTACGCTCAACACTGGCGTAAGCGTAAGCGACACGAATGCAGAGATAAGAACGGCGCCTGCCACAACCACACCGAATTCACGGAACAAGCGACCAACAAATCCGGGCAGGAACACAACGGGGAGGAACACCACGGCGAGTGTGATCGATGTCGAGATAACTGCAAAAAAGATCTCCTTCGACCCTTCCTTCGCAGCGCGATATTTGTTCATGCCCTGCTCGAGCTTCTTATAAATGTTCTCGGTAACCACGATACCATCATCGACCACTAGACCGGTCGCGAGCACGATACCCAACATGGTCAATACGTTTATCGAGAATCCGCAGAGATACATTATAAAGAACGTTGCAACGAGCGACACGGGAATGTCGATCAACGGGCGAATGGCAATCAAAAAGTCCCGGAAGAACAAGTAAATGATCAACACGACGAGAACGAACGATAACAGTAGGGTCTCTTCAACCTCCGATATCGATCGGATAATGAATTTAGTCTGGTCGGTAGAAACGTCGAGCTTGATGTCTTCCGGCATCTCGGTCTTGATCTGCTCAAGACGTTTGTAGAACTCGTCGGCTATCGACACATAGTTTGCTCCCGGCAAGGGAATGATACCCACGGCAATCATCGGGATGCGGCTCTCGCGCAGGATCGATTCTTCATTCTCCGGACCGAGCACTGCCTGGCCGACATCTTTCACGCGAATGTTACCCGACGCAACATCCGACCTTACAATCACATTGTTGAACTCCTCTTCTGTATACAAACGACCGAATGTGCGCACCGTAAGTTCAGTCGCATCGCCGGTAATCTTTCCGGAAGGCAACTCAACGTTTTCGCGATTGAGGGCAGTTTGAACATCAAGAGCCGTAAGATTATAAGCACTCAGTTTCG
>DASRSO010000154.1:0-6257 GCA_035656375.1 Cyclobacteriaceae bacterium
CCAGAAGATCCTGAAGAACCAGGAACTCAGCGACGAGGCATTCAAGTCGCTGATGCAACGCATCTCAAACCTTGACAGCGATCATTACGCGACACAGATCATGAAGTCGGCACTTGATATGCCCGGACTGAACGATGCAAAGCTGATTGCGATCCTGAATGCTGCGAGCAACATGGATTCGGATCATTACATCACCGAGGTGTTGACAGAGGCTGCTGAACATGTTAAGCAGGGGAGCTCGAATGTAAAAGATGCTTACCGCACTGCAGCAAGAAGGATAAGCTCCGAGACGTACTACGGTCGCGCTTTAAAAGCGATTGACTAACTACGGCCCTATCTTCCTATCTTTAGGACAATGGTGTCATTACAGACTTCCGGGAAGGAGACGGTGCGCAGGTACGCTTTACTTTCGCTCGTCTCCATTGTGCTCGGTATACTGTTCACCATCTACATAAGCTACAGCGAAACGGGGTACCTTCCTCCCATCCGCGATCAATTCAAGAAATACGCGCTCACGGTTTTGTGTACGGTTGTGATCAGCCTGGTGGTGTTCAGGGTCGACCTGATCCTTGACAAGTTTATCTCGTGGCGAAACAATTTCCTGGTTCGGTTCTTTGTGGGATTTCTTGCAAATACGCTTGTCACGCTGACTTTCGTCGCTATCAGTTCGTTGTACCTGATCGTCGCCAGCACAGAGGCCACGCTGAAAGTGTCGATCCTTTTCATCATCTCGATATTTATATATGAGATCTTCTACGGCTGGTTTTACTCGTATCGCTACTATGCGATCACGCAGGTAGAAGGAATACGTTCGGAACGGTGGCAACTGGAACTTCAGTTTGAGTCGCTGAAGAACCAGATCAGCCCGCACTATCTTTTTAATTGTCTTAACACGATCTCTTCGCTGTTGTACAAAGACAGCCAGATGGCCGAAGAATTTATCAGGCGTATGGCCGACACATTTAAATATGTGTTGTCGAACCAGAAGCAACAACTGGTGCCGGTGCGGCAGGAAATCGAGTTTGTGAAGGCATACTATTATTTATTACAGGTGCGCTACGAACATCACCTGAAACTGGAGATCAATTTACCCAAGTCGATCCTCGACACGCCGATCCCTCCGCTTACCCTGCAGATCCTGGTTGAGAATGCGGTGAAGCACAACCAGATCTCGAAGGAACAACCCCTGTTGGTCTACATTTCGGCGAAGGACAACACGCACATAATCGTAACGTCGACAAAGACAACGTCGATCAAGCCGTCGCACAGTTTCAAGATCGGGCTGGAGAATATCCGCAACCGTTATGAATTCTTTAGCACGGATAAGATCATTATCAAAGACGAAGAAAAGTTCACCGTGCAATTGCCGGTACTGAAAGCGGCCAGGGAGAGGAAAAATAAAAAGCAGTCCGAGATATGAACAGGAGCTTCGTACATAATATCCTGTTCCGACTGGGTGCGCCGCTGGTGACGGGTCTCCTCGCCTACCTGCTGATATTGCTGATCAACAACTCTGTTCTTGGGCTGACCAAGATCTTCAACAACAGCGAGCTTTACGTAACGATCGCATTGAGTTACCTCGCATTCACCGCAATGCGAATCATTATACTGTTGATCGACCGCTTTGGGAAGAACTGGGAAATGCGCCGCCGCATTACGCTTCAGACCATACTTACATTGGCCGGAAATCTCCTGGTGGTCGGTGTTTCGATATCGGCATATTTCATTTATCGTATCGGTTTCTCGATTGGCCAACACGAGCTGAACTACTTCCTGATGATCTTCGGAGTTACGGGGCTTCTTTACAACCTGTTGTACTTTAGTCACTTCTATCTTTTACAGGAGAATCGTTCACGCATCGACGAAGAACGAAAGCTGCAGGAGAAAGTGGAGGCCGACTTCGTGAGTTTCCGCAGCGAGATCAATCCCGACCTACTGTATGAAAGTCTTGAAAACCTGATCCTCACGATCCACAATAATACCGACGAGGCCGAAGAGCAGATCGATTACCTGGCGGGCATCTATCGCTACAGTTTAGTAAACAGGCAAAAAGAACTGATCGGTCTCGACGAGGAGTTGCGGGCAGCGACAAACTTGTTGAACCTGGTGAATTTCCGTTACCACAAACAGCTTAACCTGCTTTCAGATATCCCTAATCAAAACGAGATATTCCTGATACCGGGCTCATTGATGATCACTATCGATTCAATTATCCGCAACACGCTGGTATCGGCTAAGTCGCCACTGGTTATCAGGCTTTACCTTGAAGAGGAAGATGACTATCTCGTGTTGCAGCACACATTGAACGACAAGCTACAGCTTCACCAGGAAAGTTTGCAGGCGTTTACGCGATTGCAACGTTCGTACACTTTCTTTAGCGATAAACCATTTGTGCAGGTGAAGGCAGGAAAAGAAAACTACATTAAATTTCCAATGATTCGGATAGACCCGGCCCTGTCGGCCGGCGAAACCGGGTAAGGGCTAACGCGGAATGACGACAACTCTAAACCTAAAAGTACTGATCGTTGAAGATGAAACTCCTGCTGCGGAGAAACTGGAGCGGTATCTCCAGAAGTACAGCGCAGGAATAAAGATCCTCGACAAGCTTACGTCGATCGATGAGGCAACCGCGTGGCTGCGCGCCCACCAGGACGATGTTGACGTTATCTTCATGGACATCCAGTTGAAAGACGGACAGAGCTTTCAGATCTTTCAGAACGTGAAAGTTGTGAAGCCGGTGATCTTCATTACTGCATACGATGAATATGCGCTCGATGCATTCAAAGTAAATGGCGTTGACTATTTATTGAAACCAGTAACGTTTACGGACCTGACGGCGAGTTTACAGAAACTTGAGTCGTTGGGAGAACAGTTGCGTTGGAATGAGGCGAAGGCGGAGAAAGTTGCTGCAGTTTTTGAACAGCCGGCAAAGGCGTTCAAGAACCGGTTTATGGTGAAGCTCGGAGATCATATTAAGTCGATCACGTCCGACCAGATCAGTTTGTTTTACGCCGATGGGCGCGATGTGTACCTGGTGACAAACCTGTTGAGGAAGTTTATTATAGACTATACCCTTGAGAGCCTGGAGGAGATCATCGATCCGAAGGTGTTTTTCCGGACAAACCGGTCATATATAGTCAATATCGCGGGAATTCAGGATGTAGTTGTATATTCGAATAGCCGGTTAAAGATTACGCCAAACGTGAAGTGGGAGGATGAGATTATTGTGAGCCGGGAAAAGGTGAATGAGTTTAAAAGTTGGTTCGACGGCTCACAATGAACCGCAAAACCGATGAATACATGAACGCCGAACCGCAGAAATACTTGCTATGCTGCCGAAAGCCTGAAAGTTTGTCGATAATACTGCGGGCCACTTCTGCGGTTCGAAATTCATTTGCTCACCTGTTCTCCGGTTCAAATCCACAGTAGTTCATTTCGTCCATGCCGATCGGTGCCAACGGTTATGAACCGCAAAACCGATGAGTACATGAACGCCGAACCGCAGAAATGCTTGCTATGCTGTCGAAAGCCCGAAAGTTGTCGATAATACTGCGGCCACTTCTGCGGTTCGAAATTCATTTGCTCACCTGTTCTCCGGTTCAAACCCACAGTAGTTCATATCGTCCGTCCCGATCGGCATCCCGGGCGGTGCTGCCAACGGACTCTCTTGTACAGCCTTCTCGGGGTCTGCTTTCATCTTGCCAATGGCATCATTCAAATAAGAATAGAACGCCTTCCACTCTTCGTCTGCGGTAGATGCAACCCGGGGCGCAATCCACTGCTGTAACTGTGTAAGCTTCAATTGTGCGATAGCCTTGGTTTGCACTGCGGCGTCTTTGCTGAGCGCGAGCTTTGAAAGATTTGTGAACACGGCATTCGCAGTAGCCATCTGCACAGCGCCTTCGTACCCTTGCTTTGGCGACGACTTTACAGTTGCACTCATCACTTTGTCGATCACGCTTCCGAGACTGGGCAGACGCGCGTCGCGCGAATGATGCTCGAACAATCGATTGGCCCGTGCAGGATGGAAGAGCAAGCTAAAGGTCATGTCCGATGCGGTTTCAGCAGCGGCAATAGGATCGAATGTGAGCTGCGTTTTCAGCTTGATCAGTTCCTGGTGGCGTTGATAACCGAGTGGTCGCGGGGGAATGATCTTGAGAAGGCTTTCGGGCAGTGTGAGCGCCGACGGTTCGACGCTTTTCAACAGTGCTTCGATAGCTTTCAGTTCTTGTTGGGGTGTAAGTAGATCGGCAACCGGTTGGCCATCGCCACGAAGGGCGTAACGATAGTTTACACCACCGACCATTTTTACAGCGGCTTCCACCTGGTAGCGGTGAAAGAAGTACATAGGCACGAAAACTTCTTCAAGCATCGCCATGGGCGTACCGACTGGTATGTTTCGTTCGCCAAAATTTCTAAGGGCAAGCCGGCGAACATCCAACACGCGCAGAAGCTCGTCCGACGGATCGGCGCCGTTATCCCACAAGTGTGTGAATGGATGAGCACCACCTTGTGGACGACCATCCTGGTCGGACAAAAATGTATAGCCAGCTTTAAGTGAATTCTGAATAATGTCGTTGAGCGCTTTTTTCTCGTCGGTGCCTTGAGGAAAATCCTGGTAGCCGTAAGCCACCATTACTTTATCGAATGCACCGATCTTGTCGTCGTAGGGGTGGCTTACATCGATCTTGCCGTCGACGATGTTTACGTTCGGGTGAGGATAGTCCATGACTGATGCGAGGTTTTCGGCGCTAGAACTATAGGCGTGAGAGATACCCAGCGTGTGGCCTACTTCGTGGGCAGATAGTTGTTTGAGTCGCGCGATGGCGAGGTTCTCCATGTCTTTTGATACCGGTTTGCCTTCCTCATAAGGGGCAAGCAATCCTTCGGCGATGAGGAAGTCCTGGCGGTCGCGGAGAGAGCCGAGGCTAACGTGTCCTTTAATGATCTCGCCGGTGCGAGGATCGGTTACGCTGGAGCCGTAGGACCAGCCGCGGGTGGAGCGGTGCACCCATGTGATCGTGTTGTAACGAACGTCCATTGGATCGGCATCGGCGGGAAGTACCTGCACCTGGAATGCATTCTTGTATCCCGCGGCTTCATACGCCTGGTTCCACCACATTGCACCTTCGATAAGGGCTTTTCGAACGACTTCGGGTGCACCGGGATCAACATAATAAATGATTGGCTCGACTGCTTCGCTCACAGCGGCAGAAGGGTCTTTCTTTTTAAGACGGTGGCGCGTGATGAAACGTTTTTGAACGGGTTCGTTGAATGGTGAAGCAAAATCGTAGTACGACATCGGGAAGTAGCCGGCGCGGGGATCGAACACACGTGGCTTGTAGTCGCCATCCGGGAGTTGTACGAAAGAATAGTGTGCACGGATGGTGATTGCACCTGGAGTGGGAGTAACGCTGCGGATCAATAGTCCTTGCGGTTGATTCGAAGTGAATGTCAGTGTTGCTTCGAACTCTGTGTTCTGAGGGAAGTTCTTCGTGCGAGGCATGTACAGGGCGCAGCGCGATTTATCGATGGCGTAGGTTCCTTGCTGGCTGCTCCTGAGTGTACCGATCACGTCGTGTGCATCCTGGAAGAAAAAGTCGGTCGCATCTACAAGCACGCGGCCGTTCTCTTCGGCAGTCGATGTGAAGCCCCAAAGTACCGACTGGGCGAATGAATCTTCGACAGCTTTCCGTTCGGCGGCGTTGTCGCTGATCGCGCGATAGAAATAGTTTGGTTGTATCAGCAGGACCTTAGGGCCTCGCTTTACAAACTTCACAACGCGCTCGTTGCCAAGTTGATTTCGGTCGATGCCGAGATCATTAGAACCGATGGCAGCGGTAATGGATTCAACGTAAAGGAATTCAGTGTCCAGCTTGTCGATCAGCAAAAAGATCTTATCCTGTTTTTCGTCGTAATAAAATTCGAAGTACCCGGGAAACTTCTGGTAGCCCGACACTTTGGCGTCGAGGCCGGCCGGCTGTTGAGCCGGTGCAGGAGTTGCGGGTTGCTCGTTGTTGTTTTGTTTTTTCTTTTGGGCGAAGCCTGTTAGGCACACCAGGGTGATGACGAAGGCAAGGGCTGTACGCTTCATTGTGGGATGTATTTTGGGGGAAACTAGGAAGATTATTCATATTACACCAGCGGTTCGATTTGGGGGGTATAGATATTACAAGTAATGTAGCGGGGCCGTGTAAATTTTCATATGAGAAAAATCTCCGGTTTATTTTTATTGGTTGTGGTGCTTACCCTTCCGC
>DASRSO010000155.1:0-21278 GCA_035656375.1 Cyclobacteriaceae bacterium
GATTTTTTTTCGGAGGTAGTTCACGTAGACTTCAACCATGTTGGTTCCTGTGTCGAAGTCGACGTTCCACACGTTTTTCGCTAGTTCTGCGCGGGGGATCACTTTGCCTTTGTTCCTGAGGAAATATTCAAGGAGGGCGAATTCCTTTGCCGTGAGCTCTATGGAACGGCCCTGGCGTTTAACGGTACGGCGTTCCACGTCCATGACAAGGTCGTCTACGGTGAGCTGACTTTCATCGGCCATGCGTTGGCGCTTGGTCAATGAGCGTATGCGGGCGAGTAGTTCGTTGAACTCGAAGGGTTTTGAGAGATAATCATCGGCGCCGCTATCGAGACCAGCCACGACTTCTTCGGTGGCACCCAATGCTGTGAGCATGAGGATTGGTGTCTGGATCTTTGCTTCGCGGAGCTCCATGCAAAGGGCGCGTCCGTCGAGCACGGGCATGATGACGTCGGTGATGATGAGGTTGTAGTGATTTCGGAGGGCGAGGTGTTTACCGGTCCGTCCGTCTTCTGCTGTATCTACCCGATAGGCGTTCTCCTCAAGGCCTTTCTTGATGTATTGAAGGGTTTTGGGCTCGTCTTCGATTAGCAGAATGTTCATTCCCATAAAACTACGAACGCAAACTGAGTGTATTTGGTGCTCCGCTGTTAGAAAAACATTAAATGCCTGAGCCGTTTCGCGGCGTGCTGGGTGTAAGTGTAAGGGGCCGGAACCTTGAGGTCTTAATTCACCTGCATCCAGCACCCCGCCGAAGACCCCTAGTCTTTCAATTTCTTCCTATAGCTCGAAAAAACCGCCGACTTCGAAACAAACCCCGCATACCTCCCCTCCTGATCGAGAACCGGAATATTCCACACGTTATTCTTATCAAACTTCTCCATCACCGAAGCCATCTCTTCCTCGATACTTGCAGTGACGATCGCGGGACGCATCAGTTGATTTACCAACACCTGGTCATACAGCGCCGTGTTGAACATCGTTTCACGAATGTCTTCCAGGGCGATCACACCAAGCATCTTTCCATCTTCGTCGATCACCGGGAAAATGTTCCGTTTTGAGTGTGCAATGATATCGACCAGCGTGCGAAGAGTGGACCCAGCCCTCACCGTCGCGAAATCAATTTCGATACAATCTTTCATCGACAAGTGCGAAAGCAACTGCGTGTCTTTGTCGAACGAGAAATTCTTCACATTGCGTTTCAATATCGTTTCGTCGAGAGAGTGTTGTTTCAGAAAACGGACCGCACCGGAACTAAGCGCAGCAACGATCATCAACGGGATCATTAAACCATAGCCACCGGTAACTTCGGCGATGAGAAATATCGCAGTAAGCGGTGAATGAAACACACCCGTAAGCATTCCTGCCATGCCAACCAGCGTGAAGTTTGCAACCGTTACGCGATCGAAACCAGCCATCACCAGGAAACTTGAGAACGCAAATCCCAGGCATGCCCCCACGAACAACGACGGCGCAAAGTTGCCGCCATTTCCACCCGAACCGAGTGTAATCCCCACCGCGAATGCTTTCACCAGCGAAAGTGCGAGCACGGTAATGATCAACATTACCTGCCGGTCTTCCACCACATGAAGGATACTGTTATCGAAAAGCTCCGCAGGGTTCTGTTCCGCGAGCACCGTAATTGTATCGTACCCGTCGCCAAACAACGCCGGGAAAATAAAAATGAGCCCCCCAAGCAACAGCCCTCCCACGATCAACCGGCCGAACGTTCCCGGCAGGTACTTCGCAAGCACATCCTGCGTCTTCAACATCGACTTCACATAAAAGGCCGACACCAGCCCGCACACAACTCCAAGCAGCATGTAAAACGGTATGTTGTGGTAGTCGAAGTCTTTTACCATCGTAAACGACAAAAGAATTCCTTCCTGTAATATGATCTTGGAACACAATGCCCCGACAGCGCCCGCAATCAGCAACGGTATGAACGATGACACGTTGATATCTATCAGCAACACCTCGAGCGCAAACAATACCCCGGTGATTGGTGCATTGAATGCCGCTGCAATACCGGCAGCCGCACCGCAAGCCAACATCAGGGTGCGGTCGCGATAGCTCATAGGAAAAAATGAAGCGAATGTTGAGCCGATAGCTGAGCCGGTTTGAACGATCGGAGACTCGAGTCCCACCGAACCTCCCATCCCTACCGTAAGCGCACTGCTCACGGCATAACTGTATGTTTCCTTGCGATCGAGGAAGCTCGACCTTTTAGCGATCGCCAGCAGCACATGCCATGTCCCCGGTCTCAACTTATCTCTGACTACATATCGTACGAAAAGCACCGTGAGAAAAATACCAATCAAGGGCGTCACGAAATAGACCCAGCTGTATGTCGCCGATAGCTCGCGGATGGTGAGAATAAAATTGTAAACGATGGTCTTTAAGATAACCGCGGTAAGACCGGCCCAGATGGCAATAACAATAGCAGCCAGGAATAAAAACTGCCGGTTGCTGAATCGTCTCAGTATCTTTTGACTGATCCGCTGAAAAAATCTCGTTGACGGAACCTCGTTCATGAGCAATCAACGAAAGTATGAATAAAAAAAATGGGGGCTTGCGCCCCCATGTAAGAATAACTGGCTATGCGAAGATTATGCTGGCTTGGTAGCAAGCTTCGTTTCAACAGGCTTGCGTTTTGCAACCTGTCTGTCGAAGTCGAGTACCACTGGCGCAGCGATAAAGATCGATGAATAAGTTCCGACCCCGATACCGATGAGGAGCGCAAATGAAAATCCGCGCATTGTATCACCACCAAACAACAGCAACACCACAACCACGATGAGGGTTGTACCTGATGTGATCAAGGTACGGCTCAATGTGCTGTTGATCGCATCGTTAAACACCTTGTGCCTGTCGTGGTTTGCGCCGAACGACAGGTATTCACGGATCCTGTCGAAGATGATCACCGTATCGTTGATGGAGTAACCGATCACCGTAAGGATAGCGGCCACAAACACCTGGTCGATCTCGAACCCAAATCCCAGCGCACCGGCGATACCGAAAGCGGCGAACACGAACAACGAATCGTGAACGGTTGCCACAACGGCACCAACGCTATACGAGAGGCCTTTGAATCGGGCGAGGATGTAGAAGAAGATACCCAGCAGCGAGAACAAGCTGGCTTGCCATGCCGATCCCTTGATGTCGTCGGCAACTGTAGCTCCTACTTTACTCGAGCTTCCGATCGTAAAGTGGTCGTTGTCGAGGTTTGCAGGATTCTCCTGGTATTTCTTACCAGTAGCTCCTTCGAGACCTGCTACGAGGGCAGCTTTCACGCGGTCTGCGGTTTCTTCCGAGTCGTCGTCGATAAGCCACGAAGTAGTCACCTTAAGTGATGTGTTTCCGTCGTAGTTCTTCACTTCGGTACCAGCCTCCTCGAAGGCGCTGGTAAGAGCTACTTTCATTGAAGTTGCATCAACGGGTTCGTTGAACGTAACGATGTACGAACGGCCACCTTTGAAGTCAACACCGAGGTTAAGGCCATTGATCATGATCAGCACAAAACCGAGAACGATGATCGCAGACGAAACGATGTAGTTTAGTTTCCTCATGCCGATAAAGTCGTAGTTCCTTCTGCCTCTCCACATGCGTGCGAGTGCCGAGTCGAACGACAGTTTGCTCTGGTCGCCTTTGCGCACCATCCACTCAACGATTACGCGAGAGATGTACACAGCTGTGAAGAATGAAGTTGCGATACCGACCATAAGCGTGATACCGAAACCTTTCAGAGGTCCCTGGCCAAGCACGAAGAGGAATATCGTTGTAATGAGGGTTGTTAAGTTCGAGTCGAAGATTGACGCGAAGGCACGTTTGTAACCGGTGTTGATCGCATCGACCAGCCTTCGGCCGGCAGCAATCTCTTCCTTGATACGTTCGTAGATAAGCACGTTCGCATCAACCGCCATACCCATGGTAAGCACGATACCGGCAATACCAGGGAGTGTGAGCGAAGCGTCGAGCTGCGCAAGGATACCAAGAATAAAGAAGATGTTGAACAACAACGCGATGTTCGCAACCCAACCACCTCTCGAATAGTAAGCCACCATGAAGATCACCACAAGGGCGAGACCGGCAGCCATCGATATGAGGCCCTGGTTTGCTGCAACCTGTCCCAGCGTAGGCCCAACGATCGCTTCTTCAACGATCCTGGTAGGTGCCGGAAGTGAACCAGCTTTCAACACGTTCGCAAGGTCTTTCGCCTCTTCTGTTTCGAAGCTGCCAGTGATCTGCGAGTTACCGTTAGGGATCTCACCCTGAACATAAGGTGCAGTGTACACATAGTTATCAAGTACGATCGCGATACGGCCACGAGGCGACTTTGAAGCCGCTGCGGCAGTCATCTTTGCCCATACCCTTGCACCGGCAGCGCTCATGTTCATGCTTACTGCATTACGTGCATACTGATCGAAGTCAGCACGCGCATCTGTGATCACCTCACCTGAAAGCTGGGGCTTACCTGTTCTTCCAAGGTTTACAAAGTTCAGGAAGAGATCTTCAACACCAGGAGTTACTTCCTGCTGCGGTTTCACATCCCAGAAATAACCGATGTTCTTCGAGCGGAAGATCTGCTTTACGCTTTCTCTTTTAAGGGCAGCGTTGATAGCAGCAGTGTCGCGAATATTATACAGGAACGGTGCTTCGGGATTCGACAGTGACATCAGCGGAGAAACGCCAGCGTTCTTCAACGAATCCAGCAAGTTCATCGCTTTCGCTGAATCGGTAGCACCGAGTTGCTTTTCGAGTTCCGATTGTGCAGTCTTTGTTGTGTCGGCATTCAACGTCGAAAGATCCTGTGCAGGTTTTTGTGCAGCAGTTGCCGGAGCATTTTTCTTTTCTGCCTGCATCTCGCGTACGATAGTAGCGTTGGCAGCAGTGATCACCTGGTACATGATAGGATCGTTAGGCTCCAGCACATCCCAGAACTCCAGGCGGGCAACACCCTGCAAAAGCTTCTTGATACGCTGAGGATTGTCGGCACCCGGTACTTCGATCTGGATACCGCCCGAACCCTGGAGGCGCTGAACCGAAGGCTGTGAAGTACCAAACTGGTCGATGCGGGTCTTGAGGATCGTGTAAGAACGGTTGATCGCATCTTCGATCTCTTTGTCAAGGAACTTCACTACAGCATTGTCGTCCGCATTCTGACGGATACGATCTTTGTTGGCTGAGTTGGCGAACAGCGCTGCGAGCGACTGATTCGGAGCAAGCTTCTTGTACTCCTGGCGGAACAGTTCTGCAAAACTTGCTTGGCTGGTCTTCTGACGCTCACGTGCATTCTTGAGTGCGTCGGTGAATATCGGATCCTGGCTGTTACCGCTAAGGCCTTTAATGATGTCGGCGGGAGAAACCTCGAGCACTACGTGCATACCACCCTGGAGGTCGAGACCGAGAGCAAGCTCGTTGTCTTTAACTTCTTTGTAGGTGAACTCAGCACCGAGCAGGTCATACACGGGCTTGCTCCACAGTGAGTCGAGATAATGATGTTTACGTTGAAGGTCTACTTCACCTTCTTTGTTTGTTGCATAATCTATAGCCTCCTGGTTTACCTTGAACGTCACTAGTGTGAACGACAGGTAGTAAAGGCAGAGGGCAGTAATAATGATTGTCAATACAATGACGACGCCTTTGTTGCGCATAAAAAAGAGTTAAGAATTAAAAGTTAATAGTTAAAAGAGAGGGGTGCGCAGCTTAACTAAGGCGCATTGGGGGCAATCAACGTTCGGAAAAGTACTTTGAGATACTTTGCCACCTGGACAGAGCGGATTATAGGATAACTCTGTTTCGGTTCCTGTTCTTCTATTAAGGTCAAAAGGGGAATTTCGGGCTGGTCCATCTTTACAGCGCTGCCCGGGATCGCATCGGTGGGAGCCTGGATAAGGACAGTTTCTGATGAATCAGTCTTTTTTTCCTTTACCTGCGAAAAAGAAGGCGTGAGCACAATGGCGCAAACGGCAATAAAACCGACTGCAACCATAACTACCCTTAAAAAAGCCTTTTTTCTCATTTTTTTGGATCGGGAGGACAAACCTAGTGAAATTTTCAAAACTCCGATACTGCCAGCTTACTCTTTAAGAATTCAATAAGAACCCCCAGGGCACGCGACGTGTGGCCATTATTCGGAATTACGAGATCGGAACTGTGCTTCAGCGGCTCGATCAGGTTCTCATAAACGGGCATCACGTGAAATTCGTACCGATACAACACGTCGTTGATATCATAACCCCTTTCCACCTGGTCTCGTTTTATTCTTCGCGCAATTTTTACGTGTGGCTTCGCCTCGATAAATATCTTCAGATCGAGCTCTTTTTCGATCTCCTCAAAATACTGCACAAATAAGCCCTCCACCACCAACAGCGGTGCAGCCTTAAAATGAAGAATGGTTGGTTCGGCTTTCGGATTATTGAACGTGTACTCGGCACGGGAGACGTTAACCCCACTCCTCAATTTCTGCACGTCGACATGAAACGCATCGCGGTCGATTGCCGTGGGCAGATCGAAATTTTCGATGCCATTATCATCGCGGCGCTGTTGGGTTATCGGCTTGTAGTAGTTGTCTTGCGAAAGCACACAGATCTCATCGGAAGCGAACTGTGAAGCGAGGCCATTCAGGAAATAGGTCTTGCCGGACCCACTGCCGCCTGTGATGCCAATCGTGTATGCGCGCTTCATGCCTGAGTGTTCAGAAAATTAGCAAGTTTTCGCACAGCGATTGCCCTGGCGCTTATGTCATTTTTTTCCTCCAGTGTCATTTCACCCAATGTCTTCGAAAAACCATCGGGAAGAAAAAATGGGTCGTAGCCGAAACCATTGGTGCCACGACCATCTTTTACGATGGTCCCGTTCACAATGCCTTCGAACTGGTAAGTTTTGCCTTTCCAGATCAGCGTAATGACAGTCTTGAATCTTGCGTTGCGATTGCTCTTGCCCTCGAGGTTCTTTTGCAGCAAAGCGTTGTTGGCCTCGTGGCTGCGTTGGGGACCACCGTAATATGCCGAGTCAACGCCGGGTTGGCCATTCAATGCCTCCACTTCAAGACCCGAATCATCGGCAAATACGTCGACGTGATAATTCCTGTAAACGTAGTCGGCTTTCTGAAGCGAATTGCCTTCTATAGTGCGCTGATCTTCGGCAAGCTCTTCCGTACAACCGATATCCTGAAGGGACTTAAGAACAATTCCTTCACGCAGGGCGAACTGGATCTCTTCGAGCTTGTGACGATTGTTAGTAGCAATAATTACCGAGTGCATTGTAATTGCTCATGGCGAACAGGTCAACGTCGAACCTAAGAATGGCATTTCTGCCCACCGTCACCTGGGCGTCGGGGTTTGGCCCGTAGCCGAGACCAGATGGAATATAGATCGACCCTTTCGAACCGAGTGGCATAAGCTTGAGGGCAATTTGCACACCGGTGATCAGGTTCTTCAGCGGGCGATGATAGCCGGCAGCAGAGTAGTTGTAGTCGTAACGGGTAGTGTCGTTAAGCTTCGTGAGCACATATCTCAATCCAACACAATTGTCTTTCGTGGGCAGCGGGCCGGTGCCCACCTCTGTAAGAACATAACGCACACCACTTTCCAGTTTTATTGCGTTCACGTTTGTCCTGGTCAGGTACTCATCGATCGCTGCAACATCGTACGCGAGTTGTTCTTCCGCAGTAAGTGTGACCGTTGTTTTGTTGCAGCCTAATGCTAACACCAGGGCAACAGTAATCAAACAAAATCCAATTAACCTCTTCATATTCAATCAGAGTCTCCTCAAACCTATACACTCCATGTCAAAGATAAGAATTGCGTTGGGCATAATCACGGGAGGACGTCCGCCCGGACCGTATGCCATGCCAGACGGAATAAATACTGTGAGCGACGTTCCTTGCTTCATGATCTTTGCAATTTCGTCCCATCCCTGGATCACTTCCTGGTTGCCAACAGTGAAAGTATATTCTCCGGAGTCGAACTCTCTTCCATCGAGATTCTGACCAGCGTATTTCATGGTGGCCTGGTCGCCGGTTTTTATCACTGCACCTGTTCCTTCTTTCTTCATGATGTACCACAAGCCGTTGGTCATTCGTTGGGCCGTCATGCCTTTGGATCTCAGGTACGCATCTATGATCTGCCCGTCGAGCTCAAGCTGTGCTGCGGGCGATGATGCCGACGGTTCTGGAGTCTGCTCCATGCGTTCTGCAACTTTGGCTTTATTGAGTGAATCGAGCCTGGTAGCGTATTTCCTGAAAGCTGTGGAGTCCATTATGTCTTTGCAAAGGATCTCGGTGATCATCAATGCATCCGGGTCGAGGTAAGCTGGAGGCCCGGTGTTCCATACCATCGGGAAGAAATCTTTTACCGCCATCTTCACAACGATGCTGTCGCCTTTCGAGATCATACGAAATGTTTCCTGCAGTCCGTGTTCTGTGGGTTTCATCGACTCATCCATGATCTTCACCATTTCGGGAAAGACGTCGGCGCGGCTGTCGTGCCATAGAGAGTCGTCCTCGTCGTGGATCAACATATCCATGATCACCACTTCGCCTGGTTTTGCGAGAACACCATCGCCTTTTTTTACAATTGTGAATTTGACGCCGTTTGGAGTTTCACGCACTTCGCCGCTGTTGCACGACGCCAACACAACACAGGCAATGATCACAACGGAGATCGGGTTCAGGAATTTCATTTTTGAAGTTGCTCTTTGTATTCGGGTAATATCTCGAGGAATTTTTTCAGTGTTTGTTCGAGTGACATCCTGGTGGTTCCACCTGAAGCATTTCTATGGCCTCCTCCCTGGAAATATTTACGTGCCATTTCATTCACCGAGAAATCCTCGAGCGAACGGAACGACAGCTTGATCTCTTCTTTGCGATCGTACATGAGTACCGACAGCTTCACTCCTTTTATCGAGAGCCCATAGTTCACCAGTCCTTCCGTGTCGCCCGTTTGGGCGCCGAACTGTTTAAGCTCGTCCTGTGAAAGTGTCATGTAAGCGGTTCTATACTCGGGGATCACGTTCAGTTTCTGCGACAGCACGTAGCCCGTCAGTCGTAAACGTTCCAGGGTATTCGTGTCGTACACGTCTTTCGCAATTTCGTGCGGGTTGGCGCCGTGACCAACAAGCTTCGAAGCGATCAGGAACTCACGATGGTGAGTGTTGTTATGTCGAAAGCCACCGGTGTCGGTCATGAGGCCTGCATACAGGCAGCTTGCAATATTGGTGTCTACCTGGTGGGCTTCTCCGAGTTGTTCGATCAGCTCGAAGATCAGCCCGGCTGTCGATGCCGAGGTAACATCCCACTGCTCGAACTCTGCGAATTGTTCGGGTTCCAGGTGATGGTCGATCAGTACTTTCGTTGCCTTCGAGTTCCGGATGAGTTCTCCCATGTCGTTGATCCGGCTCAGGTTGGAGAAATCGAGGCAAAAAATGACGGTAGCCGCTTCGATATGGGCGGCGACCTGGGCTGCCACCTTCTTGTCGTAGGCTATCACGTGCTCGTTTCCCGGCATCCAGGCCAGAAATTCAGGGTAGTCACTCGGCGTGATGACCTGCACTTTGTGACCCTTTTTCTTTAGAAATCCAGCCAGTCCCAGCGATGAGCCGAGAGCGTCCGCATCAGGCTTGAAGTGAGTTACGATCACAACATTTTGAGGGCGGTCGATCAGGGTTTTAAAGGCCTGGATGTTTTTCATGGAGGGGGCAAAAATGGGTATAAATGAGGGCGTTTGCAAAAGCCGGTCGCGCGAAGCGGGGAATCGCCCGGAAGGCCGCACGAGTTTGCGGAATCCTTTCTTGTTTATGGGTTCTTTTAGTACTTTTGCGCCCAAAATTCCCCTAAAACAGATACAGATGGCAGGAAACAGAACATTCACCATGATCAAACCCGACGCCACACTGGCGGGCAACACGGGAGCTATTACTCAAAAGATCGAAGAAGCAGGCTTCCGGATCGTGGCCATGAAAAAGGTACAACTCAGCCAGGAGCTTGCTGGCAAATTCTACGCTATCCATAAGGAACGTTCTTTCTTCGGGGAGCTCGTTGCTTACATGTCGTCGGGTCCTATTGTTCCGATGATACTTGAAAAAGATAACGCAGTAGAAGATTTTCGTAAGCTGATTGGAGCAACAGATCCCAAGAAGGCAGCGCCAGGAACGATCCGCGCGTTGTTTGCTAAATCGATCGATGCGAATGCGATTCACGGAAGTGATTCTGATGCAAACGCAGAGATTGAAGGCAACTTTTTCTTCTCACAGTTCGAAAGATTCTAATTGTCCTGTGTTCTAAGTTCTGATATCTCCAGAGTCAAAGGATCATTTCAACCGGGGATATCAGAACCCGGAACATAGAACAATTGTTAAGCACAAAACTATTTTACCCGCACACACTTTATGAAGGCTGACTCATCCTATTCCGAAAAATTCGAATCTCGTCACATTGGTCCCGACGCGGCACAGATTCAGGAAATGCTTAAACTGGTTAAAGCATCTTCGGTAGATGAGTTGATCTCGCAAACTATTCCAGCGAACATCCGGTTGAAGAAATCACTTCAGCTCCCGGCAGCACAGTCGGAATTCGAGTTCCTGAACAATTTCAAAAAGACAGTCTCCAAAAACAAGATCTATAAGTCGTACATCGGTGCGGGTTATTACAACACGATAACTCCCGGTGTAATACTCCGCAACATCCTGGAGAACCCGGGTTGGTATACAGCGTACACCCCGTACCAGGCAGAAATTGCACAAGGTCGTCTCGAAGCACTGATCAACTTCCAGACAATGGTGATCGACCTTACCGGGATGGAGATCGCCAACGCGTCGTTGCTCGATGAAGCTACCGCAGCCGCTGAAGCAATGCACCTGTTCCTCGCTTCGCGCAAAGCGAGCAAGAAAGACGCCGTAAAGTTTTTTGTGGACGTAAACACGTTCCCGCAAACAATCGACGTACTCAAAACACGTTCGGCCCCGCTGGGTATCGAACTGGTTGTGGGTGATGTAACGAAGGCAGACCTTACCGACAAAAGCCTTTTCGCTGTTTATCTCCAGACTCCGAACAATAACGGTGAGGTCATCGACTACACGAATCTTATCGCTGCAGCACACGAACAGGAAGTTTATGTGGCCGTTGGCTCCGACCTTATGGCACTTCTCCTTACGAAGTCGCCCGGCGAAATGGGTGCCGACGTGGTTGTTGGTTCATCACAGCGCTTCGGTGTTCCCATGGGTTTCGGTGGTCCGCATGCAGCATTCTTCGCCACACGCGACGAATTCAAACGCCAGATGCCGGGCCGTATCATCGGCGCTTCGATCGATGCGCACGGTAAACCCGGCTATCGCATGGCGCTGCAAACACGCGAGCAGCACATTCGCCGCGAGAAAGCAACATCCAACATCTGTACTGCACAAGTGCTGCTTTCGGTAATGGCAGGTATGTACGCCGTTTACCACGGACCTGAAGGTTTGAAAAAGATCGCGCTGCGTATTCACGGCCTCGCAAGGATCCTTGAAAAAGGACTGGCAGAAGCAGGTGCGAAACAACTGAACAAAAACTATTTCGATACATTAAAAGTGTCGGCCGATGCGAAGGCGATCAAAGCAGAAGCGGAAAAGAGAGAAGTGAACTTCAGGTATTTCGCTGATGGAACGATCGGAATTTCCCTGGACGAAACAACGACGCTTTCTGACATCAACGTTATCCTCGAGATCTTCAAAGGAAAGAAGGCTGTCCACGCCACTTCCGATGTTGCTCTTTCGGATGCTCTCACCAGGAAATCACCTTATTTAACTCATCCCGTGTTCAACTCGCACCATGCAGAACACGAGATGCTGAGGTACATTAAAAAACTTGAAAACAAAGACCTGTCGATGGTACACTCGATGATCTCTCTTGGATCGTGTACCATGAAGCTCAATGCGACAGCCGAGATGATCCCCGTTACCTGGCCTGAACTTGGACAGATGCATCCATTTGCACCTGCCGCGCAAACCGAAGGGTATCGCGAGATGATCACCAACCTCGAGAACTGGTTAAGGGAAGTTACCGGGTTCACCGGCGTTTCATTGCAACCCAATAGCGGGGCGCAGGGCGAATACGCAGGTCTTATGGTTATTCGTGCGTATCACCAAAGCCGCAACGAAGGTCATCGCAACATTTCATTGATACCTGCATCGGCTCACGGAACGAACCCCGCATCGGCGGTAATGGCCGGTATGGATGTAGTTGTTGTGAAGTCTGACGAGCACGGAAAGATCGACGTAGCCGATCTGAAAGCAAAAGCAGAACAATATAAAGACAGCCTGTCGTGCCTGATGGTAACATATCCATCTACTCACGGTGTGTTCGAAGAAAGCATTATCGATATCTGTGAGACCATCCATAAGAACGGTGGCCTTGTTTACATGGATGGTGCGAACATGAACGCACAGGTAGGACTTACGTCTCCTGCCAACATTGGAGCGGATGTTTGTCACCTTAATCTTCACAAGACATTCTGTATCCCTCACGGTGGAGGTGGTCCTGGCATGGGTCCTATTTGCGTGAATGATAAGTTGAAGCCTTTCCTTCCCGGTCACGCCGAGGTAGCTATCGGCGGCAGCAATGCAATACACGCTGTGTCGGCTGCACCGTGGGGAAGCGCAAGTATCCTTGCGATCTCTTACGCATACATCGCGATGATGGGTGGAGACGGGCTTACAAACTCAACCCGTATGGCGATCCTGAATGCGAATTACATTAAGGAAAGACTTTCGGGTTCGTTCAAGATACTGTACACAGGAGCGAACGGACGTTGCGCACACGAGATGATCGTTGACTGCCGTGATTTTAAGAAGGCCGGCATTGAAGTGGAAGATATCGCGAAGCGATTAATGGATTATGGTTTCCACGCGCCGACCGTATCATTCCCCGTTGCCGGTACGTTGATGATCGAACCGACGGAGAGTGAGACGAAAGAAGAGCTCGACCGTTTCTGCGATGCGTTGATCGAGATACGGAAAGAGATTGCGGAGGTGGAGAATGGAACTGCTCCGAAAGACAACAACGTGTTGAAAAATGCTCCGCACACAGCGGCGATAATAATTGCAGACAGTTGGGATCGTCCTTACAGTCGCGAGAAGGCGGCGTACCCTCTTGCCTTCGTGAGAGACGCGAAGTTCTGGCCGAGCGTAAGTCGTGTAGACAATGCTTACGGCGACAGGAATCTTGTTTGCAGCTGTCTTCCTATAGAAGAGTACGCCAAGTCATAAACCTGGCGTACTCCTTATTACCGGAACCTGTCTTTTAACAACAGGAATTTCTTTTCATAGAAATTGTACGACGCGTAGCACACTACTGCCAGTGCTGCGAGGTTCAGTATGTCGTTGTCGGAGCCGGGAAACGCTCCCTCCCACGGACGGCTTGCGGTGAATATCTGTTGCCAGATGTACAGGCTGTACGAGTAAATTCCAATAGTTGACAGCACCTTGCTGTTCAACAGCCTGAAGATCGGATCCTCACCGGGGATCAAGCTGATCACAATCATTAACGCGATGAGAACATACGCTGCCGTAAATGAAATGCTCGAAGAGATCACCGGCTTCGAGATCAACAAACCGGCTGCGATCAAAAGGAACAACACAATGACCGACCGGTATGGAAGTTTACCGGGAAGATTCACAAGCCTGTAACACAACGCTACGGAGAACAGCGAACCAATCAAAAGAGAGGGCATATAACGCAAGACCTCGTCGAGCAATCCGATGAAGAATGAGTTGAAGGTTCCCGAGACGTGCATGTAACTGATGACCGGGATGATCGCCACGAGTCCGCAGATAATTGCCAGGTAGATCCTTGCGTTGCCACGTATGAACACCGGGAAGATCACGTAGAACTGCTCTTCGATAGAGAGTGACCAGAAATGTATCATGTAATGATTCTCGCCTTCAAACAATGTGGTGTTCTCCACGTAAAGTGCAGGTGCGAGAAATTCGTCGGTCGAGATCCCCAGCTTGAAAACGTAATTGAGGATAATCATTACGAAGATAAACAGGTATGCAACGGGGAAGATCCTCAGGCATCGGCGGATATAAAATTGGGTAAGTGAAACACTCCCGTTCTTTGCTTTTTCTTTCAGCAACAATGTAGTGATCAGAAATCCGCTAAGGACGAAAAACAGGTAAACACCGTAGTTGCCATGAAATGGCTGCATCGACAACGGCCAGGTATGCTCAATAACAACAAGTAAAATTGCGATGCCGCGAATGCCATCGAGCGAAGGAAAATGATTTTTACTTAAGCTCTCAGGAATCGACAAATGCATAATTGGGGTTACTTCAGCCCATACCTATCCAACAAATACACCAACGCCGCCATACTGGCTGAACCCATCTCGAGCTCTCTCTTATTCACCTTGTCGAACGTGTCTGTCGGTGAATGATGATAATCAAAATATCTCTGCGAATCCGGCAGGAATCCGATCAACGCCACGTTCACCTTCGCCAGCGGACCGATATCGGCGCCCCCGCCTTCCTGTCCGAAATCTGAAAGTCCATACGGTTCCAGCAACGGCTTCCACGACCTGATTCGTTCCTTCTCTTTATCTGTGGCGCTCATCGTAAAACCGCGCGGCGTAAATCCTCCGCGGTCCGATTCGATTGCTGCAATATGTTTCTCTTTGTTCTTCTCTGCCAGTTCTGCATACTTCGTTCCTCCGCGTAATCCATTCTCTTCATTCATGTACATCACCGCCCGAATGGTTCTCTTTGGCCTGTAGCCGATTGCCTTGAATATTCTCAGCACTTCGATAGCCTGCACGCAACCTGCACCATCATCGTGCGCGCCTTGCGCGAGATCCCACGAGTCGAGGTGGCCGCTGACGACGATGATCTCGCTGCCGAGACTTTGATCTGTTCCCTTCAATTCACCGATGACGTTGAACGACGGTGCATCT
The DNA here is from genome assembly GCA_035656375.1 of Cyclobacteriaceae bacterium. Lineage (GTDB taxonomy): Bacteria > Bacteroidota > Bacteroidia > Cytophagales > Cyclobacteriaceae > ELB16-189. The sequence continues at coordinate 14,925 of DASRSO010000155.1, forward strand.
TCGAGGGTCTCGCAGTGAGTCTCCATATAAAACTGAAGGCCCGGATCGTCTTTCAATAGTTTGCTCATCAGTTCGGCGTGTTTGGTGCTGATAGCAACAGCTGGTATCTGCGGAACATTCGGAGCATAGTTCATTCCACCGGTGTGAGGATAATCTTCAATGTTGGAACCCATCGATCGGACAACTACTGCAACCGCGCCGTAACGCGCTGCTTCCGAAGCACCCTGGCCGCGTTGGTTCACCGCTCCGACGTAAGCCGTAAACGTGTTGAGCTTCGTGGGGTCCATCGGCCTGTTGAAGAACACGATCTTGCCTTTCACATGGTTTGCTCCAAGCTGCTTCAGCTCTTCGAAGCTCTTCACTTCAACGATCTGTGCAGCAATTCCATTCGGACCGGTGCCGATCGAGCCACCCAGGGCACAGATGTTCACCGACACTGTTCCCATTTTCTTCGAGTTAATGATCCTTCCCTCTTCCTTCTGGCCACGCACCCAATGAGGAACCATTACAGGCTGAAGCCACACCGAGTCGAATTCATATTCCTGCATCACATGGCGACTCCACTCTACCGCGGCGGCGGCTCCCGGCGATCCCGACAAACGAGGACCGATACGACCGGTGAGGTGATCGAGCATCTTGTAAGATTCGCCCTGGCCAAGTGCAGTGTCGAAAATTAATTTAATGGTGTTCTCGTCGGTTGTTTGAGCAAAAGCATTAATGGAAACGACGAAGAAAAGAGAGAGGGAGAATGTCTTCATGAATTACTTCGCGCTGAGACCTGTTTTGGCTCGCGAATACGACGAAGGTAAAGAAATTAACTGCGCAGATTTAATAACATACATGTGATGATCCGGGTCGCTATCGTTCAGATATAAATATCCTTCGATCCAGATAGCTTTCGTGTTGAAGCGGACACTATCGTCGCATTCAACTTCGACAACAGTTTCCGGGCCGGCAGCGCCGCAGAAGTAACACACGTTGAAAGGAAGAGACGACAGCATGAATTTGTCCTGGTCGCCGACTTCGTTAATAGGAATGATGAAGCCTTTAAGCTTTATCTTCTTGCCATTAAAACTTTTGAGATTTTTACTGAAGACCGGCGTTTCTACAATTGCTCCGCTCGCATCTTTCCTGGTCTGAAAACCGACCTCGGCAAGTACCTGCCAGAAGTTCTGGTTTTGAGCACGGGCAATAGTCGACGCGCCCGCCAGGAGGCATAGAGCAATCAGTAGTTTAGGCATTCCTGAAATATACTTGATTATGTGATGTCGTTCTTGAAAAATCTAAGGATTTCTGGCAGCCTAACCCATTTTGGGGAACCGATTGTGAACCGCAACGGTTTGAATACGACGGGATTAAGTAATTTTACGTATCGCAACTAACTTTTAGAGTATGGCCTATCTCTTCGATTCCTTCGCTGGCTGGAAAGAATACAGCACGAAGCACAAGATGAGCCTGGCTGATGTCGTGCTTGAGTACGAACGTCACCAGAAGGGAAGAAAGGAAGCAGATACCATGGAGGGCCTCGCCCGCGCATGGGAAGTAATGAAGGACGCGGTGCAGACCGGGCTGCGCGACGACATGACTTCGCGATCGGGTATGATCAACAACGGTGCGAAAAAAGTCTTCAACTATCCTACGCCCGTTCTTTCGAAAGAATTTCAAAATCTTATTTCACGCGCTCTCGCTGCAAAAGAAGTAAACTCGTGCATGGGCCGCATTGTTGCTGCTCCTACTGCCGGGGCAAGTGGCATTATGCCCGGCGTACTCTTTACACTGCAAGAGATCCACAACGTTCCCGATAAAAAAATTCTCGAGTCGATGTTGCTTGCTGCAGGCATTGCACTGATCATGGAACAGAAGGCTTCGATAGCCGGGGCCGTTGGTGGCTGCCAGGCCGAAACCGGTACCGCTGCCGCCATGGGCGCAGGTGCAATCGTGTATTGCCTCGGCGGTGATACCGACATGATCTTCAATGGAGTTGCCATCACCGTTCAATGTATGCTGGGTCTCGTTTGCGATCCCGTTGCAGGCCTCGTGGAAGTTCCGTGTGTTGTACGTAACGCGAGCGCCGCCGCCATCGCCAACAGTTCGGCACAAATTGCTCTCGCAAGTGTGGGGAGTGTTATTCCTGTAGATGAAGTGATCGAAGCAATGGGTGAGATCGGCGCAAGCATGGAAACACGTTACAAAGAGACAGCGTTAGGAGGACTTGCAGCAACACCAACGGCTCAGCGCATCGCGAAGAAAGTTCTCATCCGCGACATTGAAATGTTACCTGATCAAACTACTTGATGATATCGGGCAACACGCTATGCCCCAGAAAATAAATAACAAGTGTAAAAATTACACTCCACGCCGTTCCGCTGATCGCCATATACCACAAGATCTCCTGCTTCGAATGTTTTCCCTGGAAGCCCAGCGCCAGCAACGCGCCCGGTATCGGCATTAAGAACAACGGGGTAAAGAATGCAACCCCGAAAAGTCCATATTTCATTATAAAGCGCGCGATCTTTCCCTCCTTCAATCTCTTTTCAAAAAACCTTTCTATACGCGCACGGAACATCTGTCCCGAATAGGTGATCACCGTAACTACCGTCATCATACCCGCAACAGTAGCAATCATCGTGATCACGATGTTTAATCCCAGGCCATAACCAGCCAGCGGCCCAAGTATCAGCTTAAGCATACTCGGCAGGTAAACACCCGGAATCGCTTTCAATATATCGTCCCACATAAAATCAACTCAATCTCGGACCAAAACTCAAATCACCCGCATCGCCCAGACCTGGCACGATGTAAAATCGTTCGTCAAGACGTTCGTCCACGGCAAAAGACCAGATTGTATGCGGGATGTTCATCCGTAGTAGGTTCTCACCTGCATATTTCAATCCTTCCGGCGACGCTACCATACACGCAAGATGGATATGCGCGGGGCGTGTTTTTTTACAGATAATATTTATCGCATCCATTGCCGACCGCCCCGTCGCCAGCATGGGGTCTATCAATATCACTTCCCTTCCCTCCGTAATTGGAGTCGCAGCATAGTCGAGCTTTATTTTAATACTCCCCTCGCCTTCCTGCCTGTACGCCCCGATAAAACCCGAATCCGATTGATCAAAAAACTCCTGAAAACCATTGAAGAACGGCAGCCCCGCCCTCAGAATAGTAACCAGCACCGGGTCTTGCTTTGGAATATTAATACGAGACTGGCCGAGCGGAGTTTCTACCACCGTTTGCCTGTAGGCAAGCTTTTTCGAGATCTCGTAAGCCATGATCGACCCAAGCCGCTGCATGCTGTTCCTAAAACGCTGCCTGTCAACCTGGAGTGATTTGTCACGCAAAGAAAGAAGGAACCGGTTGGCGATCGAGTCAACATCGGAGAGGTTGTAGTGCATGATTCTAAATTTTGGAAAAAATATCCAATAAATTGTCGTCCGATCGAGATCTTATGAAGCTACTTGAAAGTCTTTGTGCCATTCATGCCCCGTCCGGTTCGGAGGCTCCAGTGAAAGAGTTCCTCCTCGACTACATCAAAAAAGAGAAGAAGAACTGGAAAGTAAAACCGCAGATCGTTGAAGGTGAGGAATTTCAGGATTGCCTGATCCTTAAATTCGGGAAACCGACCACCGCAATTTTTGCACACATGGATTCGATCGGGTTCACGGTGCGCTACCAAAACCAGTTGGTTGCGATCGGAAGTCCGGATGCCGATGGCGGAACAAAACTGGTGGGAGAAGACATGTACGGACAGATCGAATGCGAGCTGGAGCTAGACTCGGATCATCATGCGTACTACAAGTTCGGCCGGGCTATTGCACGCGGCACGACGCTCACGTACAAACCAAACTTCCGCGAGACCAGGGAACATATTGAATCGCCATACCTCGACGACCGGTTAGGCATTTACAATGCACTGAAAGTTGCCGAGACACTCACCGACGGCGTGATCGTTTTCAGTTGCTGGGAAGAACATGGCGGGGGTTCGGTTCCATACCTGGCCGATTATATCTACAACAAGTGGGGCGTTCGACAGGCCCTCATTTCGGATGTTACCTGGGCAACAGAAGGCGTGGAACTTGGTCTCGGCGTGGCAATATCGCTTCGCGACCGGAACGTTCCACGCAAAGTATTCATCGATAAAGTGCTGAACATTGCACGTAAGAAAAAGATCCCGTACCAACTCGAGGTGGAAGGATCTGGTTCGAGCGACGGCGGCGAGTTGCAGCGCGGTCACCTTCCATTCGACTGGGTTTTTATCGGTCCGCCTTCACAAGGGCCGCATTCACCAAATGAGAAAGTTCATAAGAGCGATATCGACTCAATGATCGGTTTATACAAAGCATTAATGAAAGAGCTATGAAAACACGTCGCGATTTTATCAAAACCGCTGCTATCGCGGGAGCAGGATTTACGATCCTTCCTTCATCTACCGTTCATTCGAAAGATAAAGACGGAAGGATACAGCTTGGCTTTATTGGCGTTGGCCTTCGCGGGCAGAGTCACCTCGAGCTTGCGCTGAAGAGAAACGATGTAAGCGTTGTGGCTCTTTGTGATATCCAGCAACGAATGATGGACACGAGCCTGAAGATGATCGCGGATGCCAGAAAACCCAAGCCTGCCGTGATCATGGATGGACCTTACGGCTATCGCAAACTCTTGCTGAATAAAGACATCGATGCAGTGATCATCGCCACACCCTGGGAATGGCATACCGTGATGTGTCTCGACTCGATGAAGGCGGGAAAATACACCGGCTGCGAAGTGATCACGGGAATGACCATCGAGGAATGCTGGGAGCTCGTGCACACCAGCGAACAAACAGGAATGCCGTTGATGATGCTCGAGAACGTTTGTTATCGCCGCGATGTGATGGCTGTGATGAATATGGTGCGACAGGGATTGTTCGGGGAAATGATCCACCTGCAGGGCGGATATCAGCACGACTTGCGTGAAGTGAAATTCAACAATGGAGTTGACCCCTACGGGAAAGGTGTGGAGTTTGGCGACAAAGCTTTCTCCGAAGCGCAATGGCGCACGAAACATTCGGTGAACCGAAATGGCGACCTCTATCCTACCCACGGCATAGGGCCGATCGCGATGATGACCGACATTAATCGCGGAAACAGGTTTACTCAACTTGTATCGTATTCAACCAAAGCCAGAGGTCTCCACGAACACATTGTGAAAGGTGGCGGCGAGAACCATCCCAACGCGAAAGTGAATTTTAAACTTGGTGATGTCGTAACGACAATGATCCGCACGGCCAACGACGAAACGCTGTTGCTACAACACGACACGAACCTGCCGAGACCTTATTCGCTCGGTTTCAGGGTGCAGGGCACCAACGGCATCTGGATGGATGTGAACAAATCGATCTACATCGAAGGTAAATCGAAGAAAGCACACCAGTGGGAAGATGCACAGGCATGGCTCGATCAGTACGATCACCCGCTTTGGAAAAAATATGGCAACGATGCTTCGGGTGCCGGCCACGGGGGCATGGACTGGTTCGTGTTGAATGCATTCATAGAATCGGTGAAACGGAAGATCCCGACTCCGCAAGATGTGTACGATGCCGTTGCATGGAGTGCGATCACACCGCTCTCAGAAAAATCGATACAGATGGGTGGCGCAAGCGTCGACTTCCCCGACTTTACAAACGGCCAGTGGATGTATCGTAAGAATCAGTTTGCTTTAGACGACTCTTTCTGAAATCCGTACGGACAATGACGACATCCGGACTTACAACAGTAGCCACGCTTAAGATGAAACTCACGGGTAAAAACAACGAACCCGTTCTCCATGTAGAACATGGGAGGTTCGTCCGTCTTTTTGTCATCCTTCTTTTCATCTTTCTCGTCCATCTTCAAAGTTGCACAAAACCGGGCGAACAAAAGAACATCCCGGCTTCAACGAACATAAAATACGCGAAGGGGTTCACGGTTAAGAAAGAAGGCAGTGCGACGTGGGTTACGGTTTCGCAGCCATACAACGATGCCTCACAGGGGTTCACATATTTGCTGGTACCAAAAGGCGAACCGGCACCGGAACATCCGGCAGATGTGCAGGTGATCAACACTCCTCTCGAAACAATTGTGTGCACGTCAACCACACACATACCGCATCTCGATTACCTGGGCGTTTCCGACAAACTTGTCGGGTTCCCGTCGACCGATTACGTGTCGTCGGAAACTACACGCAAGCGTATTGATGCCGGTTTGGTGAAAGATCTGGGTGTCGATAACGGGTTGAATCTCGAGGTCCTGTATTCTGTTGCGCCGTCGATGGTTATGACCTACACGATGACCGCCGACCTGGGGCAAATGAAAAAAATCCAGGAGTTGGGAATTC
>DASRSO010000156.1:0-3575 GCA_035656375.1 Cyclobacteriaceae bacterium
TAGTTACCGGCTGTAAGAGTAAGAAGAAGGCGATGGAGGCACAGGCCGCAGAAAAGGCCCGTCTCGAGCAGGAGGCGGCTGCTAAAAAACAGAAAGAAGAAGAGGAGGCACGTCGAAAACGTGAGGAGGATGAGCGCGCACGCGCAGCAGCCGATGAAGAAGCCCGTCGCAAGGCATCTGCAGCAACGCCGGCGGCAAAACTCGACAACTATTTTAATGCGATCGCAGCTTCAGGAACTCCGGCTTCCGCTAACAGCAGCATAAGCGAAGCTCTCACAATGTTTGCATCAGGCCAGACACCCGTACTTATTGTAATTGCTGAAGAAAACGGGCAGAAGGATTACGACAAGCCGACAACCATTCAGGATTATCTCAATTACCTGAAGGATCAAAAGAAAAATCTGAACACCATTACTGATGTAAAATTCGACGGGGCGGGCAAGATCACCGAGTTGGAACTCACACGAAAGAAATAATCCAAAAACTGAATCATAATTAAATACCAGAAGATATGTTTCGCATAAAATATTGTCTCAGTCTACTGTTCGTCGCTTTCGTTGCCGCGAATGTATCAGCGCAAAACGCCGACATCAGCCCGCAAAGGAAACAGGCCATCGACTCGCTGGCACTTGAAAAAGTACGCGACCTCAGTAAGTACATCAGCATAATCGGCAACAAGAAAACACCATATTCGGAAGCAACACGAGTTATGGATCGCGCCGAAGAGCTCTTTGTACCTGGCAGCGAAATGGGCGTATCATCTCTCAGCACCAAAGAGGTGAACTATTATAAAGTGCGTAAGTACTTCGAACGACTGATGGCCCTCAATTACGATCGCGTGAGCATTCAGTGGTATGACATTCACTACATCAGCGACCTGGAACGACAGCCCGACGGCCGGTACGTCGGTGTCGTTACAATCTATCAGCGCTTCGAAGGCGTGTCTGACGATGGCATGAAGTACAAAGACACCACCAAGAAAGACATTACCATTTACGTTGAACGCAAGAAGACACAGATCGCCGGAAGGACCATCGAGTTCTGGGATGTGTTGCTCGGCGACATTCGCGTGACTGAAACCAGCGCATGAGATACCTGACTCTCTTTGCCTTCTTGTTTGCGTTCGTCCATGCCCAAGCCCAGTTGGGTGAAGACATGGAAGATGAAACCAGGTTCTACGCGCAAACAAAACAGGTTAATCAATTCTTTCGAAGATTTAACGGCGAAGAAAACGAGAAAGGCGACCGTTACAACCCCGGCGACAGGCAGTACAGGAATGTAAAACTTCGCAAGAAGTATCTGGGCATGCTATTCGACGACGCTAACCGCGGCTTTTCAAATGACCTGAAAGTTGAGTTTGCCAAAGACGTTCTCGACAAGGGAACTCCCGGCATACTCGATTTTCATGGCGCCGGTTGGATGGCCGAAGTACAAACGGTTTTTTCTGTGGCCGGGAAAGATCAGAACGTCACGCTGTTCATGCAGCTGGAACCAGACCACCTCGGCTATAAATGGACGATCGCTAAAGTTTACTCGGAAATTTTTGCAACATACTTCAAGCGCGACACAACCAAGGTAGGCCAGTTCCTGCATCCCATGAGCCACGAGCTCCAGTTCATGAACCTTCGTAAAGCATTCCTGAACGTCGACAGCGTGGCGCAATTTGCTTCCAAAGGATTTGTACCCGACTATATCACATTGTTCCTTTACGAAGTGAAAAAGGGAAACATGAAATTCAAGTATGTGAACGACGTGAAGTTCCACTTCTTCCAGATCAATGGTTGGTATTTTGAACTGGCCGATTTCAACAGGCCAGGATACAATACGGGTTGGCTGATATCAAATCTTGTAAAAATTAATAACGACCGCGACAAAGAAGCGCTACGAAAGTTCATCTACCATGAAAATCCGTAAACTTCTACTGATCGGAATTTCAGTTTTCTTTTTGTTGGGATATTCGGAAGGTCAAACTCCCAAAAAGAAAACCACCAAACAGCAGCCTGCAAAACCTGCAGTTAAAAAGAGTACTACGCCCGTAAAAAAAGACCAACCCAAGAAAGAACAGCCAAAGAAAAAACTCGCCAACGAACCAGCGCTGGCCGATAAAGCTACCGACGAAGCCGGCGTTCGTGATATAATTTCCTTCCTTCAGTTCATGCTGAACACGCTCGGCGCACAGGATACGCCCGCACGCGACAAGGAAGTTGTTGTTACCGAAAGCTATTCGAAAATATTTCGTGACAGTAAAGTACAGGTTGAAGACGATCTCGATGCAACTCGGAATGTGATCACTAACAAAGACGTGACCGCATATTTGAAAGACGTCGACTTCTTTTTCAGCGATGTGAAGTTCACCTTCGAGATCGATAAGGTAGAGACTGGCGAAGTTGACGGCAAAAAGTTTTATAAAGTATCGGCTACGAGAAATCTTTCCGGAACCTCCGCCGAAGGCGAGACAGTTAATAATAACTCGCCACGTTACATTGAATTGAATTACGACCCGGTAGCGCAGGATCTTAAGATCGTGAGCATGTACACCAAAGGTTTCGACGAGAAACAGGCCATGATCAACTGGTGGGGCGAGATGTCGTACGAGTGGCAGAGCTTCTTCCGAAAGCTTACGGGTAAAGTCGACAGCGTAAGCCTTTCCGATATCCGCCAGATGTCGGCCATAACCGACATAGACCTGAGTAACAACCAGTACATTCAGAACATAGAACCGCTTGCCCGCCTCACGAATCTCCAAAAGTTGAACGTTAGCGGTACGTCGATAAATGACCTTAGTCCTATAAGGAACCTGACCGAGTTGGTCGACCTGGATGTTTCCAGGTCGGGTGTTACCGACATCTCTGTATTGAAGTACGCAAGCAAGATCACCCGGTTGAACGCCGAGCGAACTGGTGTTTCCGATATTTCTGTGGTGAAAAAGATGCCTGCGCTGGTATCGCTCGACGTGAGTAATACGAAAGCAGCGGATTTCACCGGACTTCTCGACATCGCCACACTAACAAACGTGGATGCAGCCGCGACAGGTTTGCAGTCACTCACACCATTCCAGAACCTGAAGAATCTCCAGGTTCTCGACGTATCGGGTACACAAGTTGCCGACCTCACGCCGATCACCGGTTTGAAAACACTCTCGGAGTTGAATATCGACAGCACGAAGGTGGCCGATATCGCTCCGGCAGCGCAACTCACTGGCCTTTCTATTCTGAGTATCAACTACACGAAAGTTCCATCGCTCGACGTGTTGAAGGGACTCCCGAAACTTCAAAAGGTCTATTGCGATCACACACCTGTTCGACAGGAAGCTGCCGATGCGTTCATGGCCGCCAAACCTGGAACACTTGTCGTGTTCGATTCGAAGGACCTGCAGGCGTGGTGGGAAACTCTACCTAAAGACTGGCAGAACATTTTATTCAATCAAAGTCGCGATGGACTTGTTCCCTCTAAAGACCAGTTGGCAATACTGGCGAACAAAGATTCTATCAACCTCCAGGGCAACGAACATATTACAGACCTGGAGCCATTGCGCAGACTTCCAAAATTGAAGGTTATCCTCGTAAATAAAACAG
>DASRSO010000157.1:0-6570 GCA_035656375.1 Cyclobacteriaceae bacterium
CTGTAGATCTTCAGCGGCTGGTCGATGGCAAACTCCATCGAAAAGTACGCGACGGGCTTGGTATACTTCTTATTAAATGGGTAGGGAAAAATGTCCTCAGTCTTGATCATCCGTTAGTCAGGAAACGCGCAAGCTAACAAACGGTGGGGGAAAACACTACCCCGTTCAAGTAAGGTTATTAAGTGGCCTAATGCAATCGTTTGATTCTAACCGGCTTTTTCCAAGGCTGCGAAAAAACGGGACATTTCCTTGGGATTCTTCAGGTCGGGCTTGTTCTCCTTGAAATACTTCTTGATGAAATCTTTCTTCTCGGGGAATTTTGCCTCGACTGCCTTGCGGCTACCCTTCATTTCCGACAGGGGTTCGTCATTTTTTGAGACCAGGTAAACACTCACATCCTCAAACTCGTCGTAAGTGCGGGCATTGCTGTTATAAGCGCCTCCATGGTTGGCGCGGGCGATCTGCTTTTGGTACTTCATGTACACCTTCGCTTTGCCTGAGTGCACGCGTTGTACGAAACCTTTGTTATCGGCAATCTTTTCGAAGAACAATGTGTCACCGTTGGCATCTATGAGCTCGAATGAATTCACGAGATCATACCTCACAGCCAATATCTTTTTATAGATCCTGGAACGAACTATAAGCTCGCGCGTCATTACATCGTAGTTCAATTCCTGGCCTTCTGCTCTTTCTCCGCTCTTCATGTTTACATTGCCGTAAACGAAATCGTCGAACACAGTTGAGGTACCTTTCACACCCGTGTACCGGTTGTCGAAAGATCGGAACATTGAGTTAGATGCGTTAGCGAGGTTCGCGTTGGCATCGAATCCAGACGGCGCCGAAGGCTGCGCCCACACAGTGCCTGCTACGAACAGGCACACCAAAGAGATCATTCCGCGTTTCATACGGCCTTAATTTGTAAAATATATATACAAATCAAAAGCAACCTTATATGTGTTACGTAAAACAGAATTAAATCCCACAAACAGGGTTAATTTTTTGTGGCCTCTGCAGTAGCTCCTCCCCTTCCATAGGTGCTGAATGCCCTTAGTTTGATATCATTTTTGAAGTCAACGGGACTTGTGTATACCGGACTTGATTGTGTGGGCTCTGTGCCGTCGGTTGTATACCGGATAGCGACGCCGGGAAGTTCGGTATAGGCCGCTAGTTTGTCGCCTTCAATCCTGGTGTAAGGTGTAGGCAGGCGGTATGCGTATCCACCATTATAATAATCGAGGCGCGGCAATTCCCTTTTCCCGAGTTTGTTTGCAAAAACAGACCAGTCCTTATTGAAATCCGTTGTTCGTTTTGCACCGGATTCGGCCGCCCATCCCGGTTCCGGACCCCAGGCTCTCTCTGCTAACGCAAGAAGTCTCGGTAGAATTTGGTATTCCATGTAACCGCCGTACGTCATGTTCTCTGCCCAAAGAGCTGCCTGCAGGCCAACGATGTTCTTGCGGCCTTCCGGAGTCAACCTCTGCAGTCCTTTAAACCTGTTTGGATCTACCGGGTTGAGTTGAAAGTCCAGGGGATAATTGGTGTAGACGTCATACGGATTAAATGAAAAAGATTTTTGTAAACCGAGGTAACCGATCCATGCGTCGCCGGGCTCGTTGAAGCCGGGTGCCTGCGCGAGATCGAAATAGTAATAATCGAAACAGGTCATAACGGTCTTGTAGCCGGCGTTGGCGATCTCATATCCTTTGAAGTCTACGTTCATCACATCCCACCATGCATCGAACTGCAGGTTATCGTCTTTGTACTTCTGGTTGTGGATCACTTTGCGTGCGTCGGTATGAGGAATGTGTTCGGTTACAAGTTCCTGCCAGCCGGTCATCTTCAATCCATGTTTTGCAAGTATGTCGGTGGCTTTTACGAAGAAGTCGGCATACAACTGCGCAGCATTTCTTCCTGACCATGATCCGTCGGGCACTTCATCGCCGCCCATGTGGATCATTGTAAGTGGAGCGTTGGCCTCGGTGTACATTTCTTTTATCTCGCCGATCACTTTATCGACAAATGCATAAGTACCGGGCATCGACGCATCCATTACGTTGTCGGTAAAATATTGAGCACTGAGATATTTTGATTGATCGTTGAGATCCTGCAGGAGATACCGGGTGGCCTCGTCGCTCTTGCCTTCCTTCATCAACCGATCGTGGCGTGACTTCATTGCTTTGATGGCAGCACGTGCGTGGCCGGGAGACTCGATCTCGGGAATAACGGTGACGTGACGTTCTGTTGCGTACTTGAGTATCTCGATAAAATCTTCGCGGGTGTAGTAACCGGTTCCGAAATGATTCGACTCCGTGGGGCCAGACCCGTAAGCTGGTTGAAGTCGTTCGTTGCTGGCGTAAGGATATCCACGTTTTGCACCAACATCAGTAAGCTCCGGAAGATCGGGAATCTCGAGTCTCCATCCTTCGTCGTCGTTCAAATGGAAGTGAAAGGTGTTGAGTTTGTATAACGACATCACTTCGATTAACCGGAGCACGTTTGTTTTCGATTCGAAGTTGCGACCAACATCGAGCATGAAGGCGCGGAAAGGGAAACGGGGTTTGTCTTCGATCTCGACAGCAGGGACTTTTATAGTTTCTTGCTTCGAAGACCAGGAGTTGACGGGGAAGAGTTGTTTTAAAGATTGAATGGCGTAGAAGGCGCCGGCAGCATCGGGGGAGGTGATAGTGATGCCTGCTGCGTTGACCGAAAGACTGTAGCTTTCGGCTGCGCCGGGCTTCTTTTTGAAAATTATTGAATTATTGGAAGACGTGCCGGGGGCAAGGCGGAAGCCAGTAATTTTTTCAATTTCATCGACAAGATACTGCGACTCATAGCCAACTATTGCTGTTTCTTTATTTATTACAAACTCGCCTTTTACTTTTTTGTACTTGAGAGGCGTTGGCAGCACCATAACAAGATCCTCTTCCTTTACGTCGACACTTTGCACCTGCTCTGCCTGCGGCAAATCCACATTACTGCTGTTCATCGTAGGCTTCTGAAGCTCGATCGCCACTTGTTCATTATCATCATTCACCCAGAAAAATCCTGAAGGCACATCCTGGAAGTTTGCGACACGACGCTGACCGGTGAACTCCATTCGAATTGATTGACCTGGCGCGAGTGCCGCTGCGGAAGCTGTGGGAGTGATCGTGAACAGCTCGCCGTTCGCATGTTTGATCGCCAGCGCAGCGTTGGTGGAAGCCAGTTCTGTCCTGTGGTATCGTAAGTTGAAAAATATCTTCCAACCTGATGCCGGCATCTCAGCATCAGAGCGATTCACGAACGTGACGGCTGCCAGGAAACTACCTTTATTATCGTAGTTGTTTTTTACAAGTTCCCATTCAATTCCAAGTTTCGATGGATCAAATGCACTTTGCGGCCGACAAGCAGATACCAACAGTAGGAGAATGATGCTGATGTACTTCATATTTGAAAATTATTATTCAAATAAGCGACTACACAAGGCTTAAACCCTTCCTCAATATTGCTGAATAAATAACTTATTTTGTGATAAATGAAAGCCCAATACGAGAAGATACATCCGCAAGAATCTAATTCTTTCAGGGCATACTCGTACGAGAAAGCAGAATTCGACACACCCTGGCATTATCACCCCGAGTATGAACTTACTTACATTCTTTCGGGTCGTGGCATCCGCTACGTGGGCAATGGATTCGAAAACTTCGAAGAGAACGACCTCGTATTGCTGGGACCAAATCTTCCTCACTGCTGGCGCAACGTCGGCACCCAAACCGGTAACTCCGGTGCGATCGTAATGCATTGGGAAAACGATCTCCTCGGAAACAAAAAGGAATTCGAGCCGATTGCTCAAATGTTTGCGCGGGCATCGAAGGGACTAAAATTCAATAGAGGATGTGACGTTAAGGAGCGATTGCTTGCTATGCTTCAACAACAATCGTTCGAGAAACTGCTAACCTTTCTTTCCGTCCTTAATGATCTTGCCACAAAACAAAAGGGAACGACACTGAGCACTGCCTCGGTGGACGACTCTTTTCAAAATCACGATCATCAACGGATTAACACGGTATATCAATTCGTAAGGAACAGGTACCAGGAGAAAGTAACGCTTGCAGAGATCGCTTCGGAAGTGCACATGAGTGAAGAAGCGTTCTCGAGGTTCTTCAGTAAAGTGATGAACAAACCGTTCTTTACCTTTTTAAATGAGTATCGGATAAACGCAGCGTGTCAATTACTTATTGAAACCGACCAGCCTGTGGCGGAAGTAGCGATGCTGTCTGGATTTGAAACGCTGCCGTTCTTTTACAGGCAGTTCGGAAAGTTTAAAAAGTTGTCCCCGAAAAAATACAGGGACAACTTTCTTCGTGCTTCTTTAAACAAATGATTTCCTGGCTTCCCTGTCCGGGTCATTCTTCACAACCTGCACATCATCAAGGATCATCGTCTCCCCGTTCGCCGAGGTATACTGTGGCCAGTTCGGAAGTCCACCCCCATTCGGATTGCCGGTCTTCATAAAGTTCACCAACGAGTCGGCCATCTTTGTTGAAAGCTTTCTAGGCCTTGCTCCACCACCTGTATGTGTAAGCATCACATCGGTGTTGTAATACCAGAAGCAAATATCAACGCAGTGGAACGCACGCATGCGGTTGTCGAACATCGGGGGCTGCCAGCCAAACCACGCAAGATATACCGGGGCCTTCTGCTTCGACTTCGAGTCTGCCAGTGCGACAGCATTCTGACGATTGCTGGCTACCATCGACCAGATCTCGATAGGACGCTTGTCGGGGAATGTCTTTGCATACGCATCAACGATACCACCGGTCTTGTCTCCAAAACGATCTTTCAATTTATCTTTTACTCCACCGAGGTCGATCTTCTCAAGGTTCGGATCTGTCCTGCTTGGTGATTGCTCATTGAACGTGGTGCAGATCAACATCGGAACGTCGGCTGCCGATGGAGCAGGGTCGCCATTGTATGGATGTTGCGGCAAATACTCGCCATCCACAACCGGCGCAAATCCGCCACCACCACCAAACGCCGGCATCTTCATTTCCTCGCGATACTTCTGAAGGCCACGTGTCGCAAACTCGTAGTATTGCTTCCAGGGCATCTGCTGAAGTTTATCCATTTCATTGTAAGTGAGGCCAGCCTCTTTCAAAACATAACCTGCCAGCTTCTCTGCGTTATCTTTCTCAACGGCTTTCAGCGACGAACCGCTCAACGCAACAGCCTTGTGGAACAGTCCTTTTGCCGAAGGCATTGCAGTGAGCACGCACACTTTTGCTCCTCCACCCGATTGTCCCATGATAGTTACGTTGCCGGGATCTCCTCCGAAGTTTGCAATGTTATCGCGAACCCATTCGAGTGCCGCAACACAGTCGAGCATACCAACGTTGCCCGACGCAGCGAACCTGGAACCAGCTGCTCCAAAGTGAGCATAACCGAGCGGACCGAGGCGATGATTGATCGACACAAAAACTATATCGCCCTTGCGTGCAAGGTTCTCGCCATGATATCCATCCTGTTCGATCGCATTTCCATTGGTATAACCACCACCGTGCAACCAAACCATAACAGGTCGTTTCTTTCCGTCGGCTATTCCGGCAGTCCATACATTCAGTTTCAAACAGTCTTCACTTACATCGTCGTAGTTCCAGTGATCGACGAACGAAGCATACACATTCGAATAGCGGCGCTCCATGTTTTGCGGAGCCGTATTGCCCCACCAAACCACGGGAAGTACTTCGCTCCACGCCTTGGGTTTTTGCGGGGGCATGAATCGGTTTGCACCGGACGTATCTGCGCCGTAAGGAATTCCAAGGAAAGTGTTAATGCCTCTAAGAACGAAGCCTCTGACTTTTCCATAAGAAGTATTCGCGACCGCGATGTTGTCGCCTACCAATAATATCTGTCCGTCTTTGTCGGGCGTTTCCTTCGCGGGCGATGCATTGGCAGTTGTTGCGCCTACTCCCAGAGCGGCTGTCGTCAAGCCAATATTCTGAATGAATTTTCTGCGGTTAGTTTTCATAGTACTATTAAACTAATTAAAACCTCGGAGCCGGGGAAACCAATTCCAATATCTCCTTGTCAGGATGGTTACGAACGGTGCATACGTTATCCAGCATCATTGTGGCGCCACCTGCCGCAGTGTATTTAGGCCATGCCGGGAGTCCTTTGTGGTTGGGATCGCCAGACCTTGCGAAGTTGATCCACGCCTGGCTCACCTTGTCGGCAAGTGCGTAAGCTTCCTTGCCTCCCCCCACCATTTCCTCGCAACGCGCAACGTTGTTCATCGCGAAAGGAATTTCGATACAGTGAATTGCTTTGTACGTTCCATCCATCACGGGCGACTGCCATGTGAAGAGGTACATGAATACTGGCGCTGACCCTGCGCCTGATTTTGCGTTAGCCTGTGCTACCATACCGGGACGGAAGAACCCATCGATGTCGGCAAGGTCATTCGGCTTCGTGTCGGCCGGGTATGCTTTCTTAACAGCAGCGATGTATGCATCGGTCTTATCTCCCCATTGCTTCTTCAAAAATTCTTTTACCTCCGCTTCGTTAGCTTTCTTCAACGCCGGGTTCCTCAGC
>DASRSO010000158.1:0-8143 GCA_035656375.1 Cyclobacteriaceae bacterium
CGCTTTCCCTGGTGCCGCTCTTATGACCGGACGGTTGGGCTGTACCATTTACCCAAAGCATTAGTAAGATCAGTGACAGCGCGGGGCGGGGTAGTGTCGTCATACATTATTAAATTATAACTAATTATATAGGTATAAAACTAATAAATTAGTTTTAACAAAACCAGTGTTTACTGTCCCTGACCTTGTTTAACTCTTTTTGTTTAATATTTGCATAAAAGTATTGAACAAAATTGTTGTTTTGCGGACTTATCGGGATTAACTCATGCAGAAAGTCTGTGCCGCCATATTCAGCTCCTTTTTAATGATACAAGCGTTCGCCCAGCAGGCCATTGTTATCGGCTCCGCTAAAGATAAATCGAGCCAGGAACAATTGATCGGGGTGACTATTATCCTTGAAAATACGTCGCCACTGATCGGAACCACTACAGGGCCAGATGGCAACTATAAACTGGTTGCAGAGCCGGGCAGCTACAACATTATCGCAACCTATGTCGGATACCGATCACAAACGCGATACAATGTCGTTCTGACGTCAGGGAATATTAATAGTGTCAATTTTGAACTGGAGGAGGAAACTGCTATCCTCGGCGAAGTAGTTGTTGAAGCGAAGAGAACAGCCGAAGCTGCAACAATTGAAACTCCACTGTCGATACAGAAGCTGACGACAGAGGAGATACGAAGCAATCCGGGCGGTAACTTCGACATCTCGCGTGTTATCCAGGCCCTTCCCGGGGTTGGCGGAGCAACTGGAACTGCAAGTTTTCGAAACGACATCATTATTCGTGGAGGAGCGCCGAATGAGAATGTGTATTATCTCGACGGTATAGAAATACCAGTCATCAATCACTTTTCAACGCAGGGAAGCGCTGGTGGTCCTCAAGGTATATTGAACGTCTCTTTTATTGAAGACGTAACTCTTAGTACAAGTGCATTTGATGCGCGGTACGACAACACACTGTCGTCGGTCCTTCAGTTTAAACAACGCAACGGAAATTCCGAGCGACTGCAAGGAAACGTCAGGCTAAGTGCCACCGAGCTGGCTGCAACGTTTGATGGTCCAATTAACAGCAAGACGACCTTTCTTGCTTCTGCGCGGCGTTCTTATTTGCAGCTTCTGTTTAAACTTATCGATCTGCCGATCAGGCCAAACTACTGGGACTTTCAGTATAAGGTCAATCATAAGATCGATTCAAAGACAACGTTGTCGTTCATTGGGGTTGGCGCCATCGATCGTTTTTCATTCGAGATCCCGAAGAACAGCACACCCGAAAGTATTTATATTATACGGTCGAACCCATTGATCGAACAGAATAGTTATACAGCAGGCGTTTCGTTGCGCCGTCTGATCAACAATGGATTCTGGAATCTTGCCATAAGCAGGAATTCACTGGATAACAATCTCGATAAATTTGAAGATGGTACGCGACCTGTTGAGTCGGAGAGAACTTTGAGAGTTCGATCAATTGAAGCTGAGAACAAGCTTCGGTTCGATCTCAATAAAACTTTTGAATTGTTCAAGTTCAGTGCCGGAGCGACGGCCCAGTATGTGCAGTTCAGCAACAATAATCTCAGCGTAATACAAAAGGAACTGACTGATCAGGATGGATCAGTTGTGCAGCCGGCGGTGATCTACAACTATCAAAGCAATCTTAACATTTTGAAGGGCGGAGTGTTTGCCCAGGTTTCAAAAAAAATTGGTTCACTGAGCTCTACAGTCGGTGTACGTAGCGACATCAATTCTTTTACGTCAGGCGGTACAAATCCTTTGAAGACAATTTCACCACGCATTGGATTTTCGTATGCGGTATCTCAGAAGTGGAACCTGAACGCATCGGTTGGAAAATATTATAAGATGCCGGTCTACACTACACTGGGATTTAAAGACCAGGGAACGTTTGTTAATAAAAACACGGCATACATAGGATCCACTCATGCTGTTGCAGGTATTGAATTCTTACCAGAGAGTAATTTGAGATTCACACTTGAAGGATTTTATAAGAAGTATGACAACTACCCGGTTTCAACTCGTGATGGAATTTCACTGGCTAATTCCGGTGTATCATTTGGCCAGATCGGGAGTGAGCCGGTCTCAAGTAGTGGCAGGGGACGGGCTTATGGGTTGGAACTGTTTGCGCAACGCAAGCTCACAGCGAGCACATTCTTCACATTATCTTATACTCTGTTTAAGAGTGAGTTTACAGGTAAGGATGGAATTTATAGGCCTTCGTCGTGGGACAATAACAATCTTGTATCGGCAATTTTTGGAAAGAAGTTCAGGAAGAATTGGGAGTTGGGGGCGAAGTTTCGATTTGCCGGGCCGTCGCCATATACACCGTTTGATCTATATGCCTCTCAACTGAATTACCTCGCAACAGGAAGTGGTGTCCTGGATTATTCGATGGCGAATTCTGAGCGCCTCAATTCATTTAAGCAGATAGATGTTCGACTGGACAAGAAATGGAACTTTGAAAGGGTTGCTATTGATGTGTTTATCGACATCCAGAATCTTACAAACTTCAAAACACCCGGGTCGCTTCAGTATACATTCAAAAGAAACTCAGACAACTCAGGTTTCGAGACTACAGACGGGCAAGCGATCAACCAGGATGGATCGAATGCCGTGCCGCAGGTTATTAAAGATACTGCAGGGACAATACTTCCGACGGTTGGATTTGTTGTGGAGTTTTGAGAGTGTCATTCATCTTTCTGCCGAAGCCGCACCTCCGTTACGTTATCCCAACCTTTAAGATCCATCAGCAACCTGTTTGGATCGATACCAGCCTGATACGGCTTGCTCGTTACTACTATCTCTATGCTCTGCATGCCCGAATGGATCTTGTGTTGCTTTAAGTATAATGAACTTTCATCAGCGTTATCTTCCAAAGGCCTGCCGTAAGCCCCGATATGAATCCAGTCGTTCATCGGCACATCGGTTTCGTTCCCTTTCTTATCAACCGTGAATTTCCTGGCTTTTACATCCATCTTTACTTTCCATTTGCCCGTTTCGGTTTCGAGAGCCGTCGCTCTTTCTGTTTTTAATTCCCAAAAAGTATTAGTCGCAAAAAGGTCATGCAACAGGTATCTCATCGAGTCGGGAGTTACGGCCCGTAATTCCTCATACAGATCTGATGGCAACGGCCAGGAACCGCTTGCTGTGCTATACTTATTATAAAAGTTACGTAGCCGTGATCTAAGCTGCTCTTTGCCGATATACTCTCTAAGTGAATACAATGCCAGCGGACCTTTCCGATAGATAATAACTGTCTGACTTGCTTCCAGCAACGGGTCAGCTTCTCTTTGCTGCGGACTGACGTAATGATCACGCGC
This sequence comes from Cyclobacteriaceae bacterium, assembly GCA_035656375.1. Classification (GTDB taxonomy): domain Bacteria; phylum Bacteroidota; class Bacteroidia; order Cytophagales; family Cyclobacteriaceae; genus ELB16-189. The sequence goes on from DASRSO010000158.1 coordinate 3,331, forward strand.
CAGGTCGACCAGCTCGAGAAATTCTTTTCTGCCTTTAGCTTCTTCAATGATCTCAAACGCAGAATACCACGCGAGTGACTCTGTGATCAACGCCGCACCCTTTACCGGCGACGGCATCACCTGGGCTCCCCACCATTGATGGCAAACTTCATGTGCTACGGTTGCAAACACAACATCTATCCCTCTCGGATCTTCCGAAGGTTTTAAATGAGCAAATCCTTCCCTGTAAAAGACATTTGTCGGATACGCAAACAATCCTTTGGTATATCCTGGCACTTCTGTGAACCGAAGCTCGCCGTGAGGATAGTTTCCGAATTCACGCGACATAAACGACAAAGATGCCTTCACACCGTCTGTCATCCGCGAGTTGTTTAGCGTATGTTCCGGATGGTATAGAATTTTGATGTCAACCGACTGTGCCGAATCTGATTTCCATTGATCCTCGTGAATTTTATAGTTTGATGAAAAGAATCCCAGTTTATTTTTTATTGGATACTCGGCTGCATATTTAAAATAACTTCGATCATTCTCGGTCCAGCTTTTTATCAATTTGCCTGGTGCCGTTGCTATCAATCCTTCATCGGTACCAACGGTCGCTTCGAAGTCAATACGATCCTGTCCGGATGCTTCCACATCGGGTCCTGATATTGCCTTTTGTGGAAGGCCATTCGCTTTCCTGTCGTCAGAGTTATAGATCTCTCTTCCTTTCTGATAGCCGATCGACGGCAGCCAGGTATCATCGAAGTAAGTTCCATTCTTTGCGAGGGAGGTGTTCACTCCACTATTCGGGAAACCTTGTGCGGCATACGTAACATGAAAATCCATTTTCAATGAATCGCCTGCCGCCAAAGGCTTTTCAAGAACATAGATCCGGAACCCAAGCTCTTCATCGATCACAGGATTTGCCGTTCGATCGAAGCTTATCTGGTGATTTTCGACACCCGGTGCAGTGGTTACAAAAACGGTGTCGATAGCGCGACCGGTCGGGTTCACCATGGAATACGTCCCTCTAAAATCTACGGCCCGTTTCTCGGTATATATTTCTACCTGGAGATTTGTTTTAGTTAAAATCGGCCCCGGGTTGCTCCTGTATTTCGAATACATTTTTTCATAATCTGCTTTCCACTCCAATGGTTTTACGCTTGTTGTCTTTGGATGGAGAGTATGGGTGTTATAAAAGATAAATCCTCCGGTTATCAAAATCAGCGACAGAGAAATACCCGAGACAGCTTTGGTATTGAAAGTGTTTTCGGTGACTGCTTGTTTCAACCGGTTCAAAATGTTTTTCTCCGTTCCCCTCGGCCAAAGCGCAATAGTTATCACCGATAACAGCATTGCCCAGGATCCCCAATACAATTTAAAGATCAGCCAGGGTTTCATGAACGGATCCAGGCCACGCAGGTCGGAATAAGACCATCCTGGATCTGACCCGTACATAAGCAGTCCAGACTCAATCCCGAATTCAGGTCCGAACATTGTCAGGAGATAAAACAGCACGCAGATCAAATGCGCCAGGTACTTCTGGTTTAAGAGCACATGCATTGCAAAAGCGAGCACTGCAAACAAGACGTAATCAACCAGTCGCAGTCCCAACAAGATCTTCAGGTAAACACTAAGCTGAAAATTATAATAGCCCAGGCTGACCTGGAGTAAAATGCCTGCGATCGTTAGTACCAGTTGCACGACCAGCAAAGCCAACAGCACCCCTGCTAATTTCCCGACAAAAGAAACCCACACCGGAACCGGTGCCGCTCCAACGATATCATTCATCCTTGCATCGCGCTCGCGCCACACAAGTTCCCCCGCATAGTAAATGATGAGCAGTGGAATGATGAACCAGATGCCATGATCTTTTACATTTTCCAAGGTTCCCAGCAAATTTCCCGTTACCGGTAATTCAGGAATATCATAGTAGTCGGAAAACCACATTGATCCGCTCAGCAGAACAAAAAGAAACATACAGGCAAGTGCCATCCAACCCCATCCTGTTGCTATTAATTTGAATGACTCCCTGGTCACCGTTGATATCTGCAACAGACGTGTGGAGGAATCAAAACTTTTGAGTGTCTTTGGAATGACAGGAGAAGCAACCTGCAAACGTTCGCCATTTTTTATAGCGGAACCTTCGGCTTTCTTATTCTTGATTGATATAGTGGATGTTCTGAAAGCTGCATAGGTGATGAGCAGCATCCCCGCCGAAAGAGCAAGCCACAGCAGCCTGTTCAAAATTGCCGAGTTTTCTATTGCCGGCAAGAGCGTGTTCTTTTGATTTGCAGACCATATCTTTTTTAATTCCATCATAATGGTGACACCCAATGGGTCTGCGAGGTTTGCCAGCGTCCAGTTGCTTTCTTGTACACCTAAAAATTGCCAGCTCGCAATGGTGGCAATACCAATGATTACGGCAACGAGGTATGTTAAGATCCCTTTCCGGTTCAGGACTGCAACGCCAAACATAAAAGCCATAACAACAAAAGCATTGGGCAGCAACATCAGGAAGTAGGTGCTGACATACGCCGCGAGATTATGCGGACCCGCAATTGCAGCATCATCTATCGGAAAGAGAGCAGCCCCAAAGACCCCAGCAGGGATTGCCACGAGAATCAGCGAACCTAGTGCATAAGCGGCCAGGAATCGTCCCGCGAGATAAGTATGTTTCGGAACAGGACTGGTGTAAAGCAATGGATGCATCCTGGTTTCTATATCCCGCGCCGCCGCATTACCTGCTAAGGGTGCGAGGATCAGCAGACCGAGAAAGAAAAATGTTATGAGGCAAACGCTAGTAACGATGTAAGGTGCATTCAAAAAATATCCTCCGTTGAGCGGTTCATCTATAAATACCTCTCCAGCCATAAAATAGCTAATCACCAAAAGCAGCAAAAAGTAGAACCATAATGTGATACTGCGCGACTGATAAGCAAACTCGTATCGGAAAGTTTCCCAAAGTTTCATTTTAACAACGTCATTCATTTTTTACGAAATACTTTTCCTGCTATGCTGGCTGACTGCATTGAAATACACATCCTCGAGATCGGGAGGGACCTGTTCAAAGTCGACTCCCGGATAGCCATCGTTGTATATGTGCACCACCCGGCGCCCACTAAGAAGTTTGATTGAGAGAAGTGTATGTTCCTGCTCAATCTTCGGTATCTCATCTTTCCTGATCACCTTCCGCCAAACTTTACCTTTCAGAGCTTCGATCGCTTTTGAGGGTTCAGTTTCTAATAATATTTCTCCTTTATTGATCACTGCCATCCGCGTGCACAACTCGGAGACATCTTCGACAATGTGGGTCGACAGTATCACTACACTGTTTTCTCCCATTTCACTTAACAGGTTCAGAAAACGAACACGTTCGGCAGGATCGAGTCCCGCCGTTGGTTCGTCCACAATGATCAGCCCTGGATTTCCGAGCATCGCAATAGCGACTCCAAACCTTTGTCTCATACCCCCGGAAAACCCGCCGAGTTTTTGCCTGCGAACATCCCACAAATTCGTTTGCTTCAGCAGCGCTTCCACTACTTCACGCCTTGAACTCTTCACTCGTATGCCTTTCATTATGGCAAAGTAATTCAGCAGCTCTTCTGCTTTGGCGTTCGGATGCAGCCCGAAATCCTGTGGGAGATACCCGAGCGTTTTTTGTAATTCATCTTTTTGTTTTAATACATCGATGTTGCCAAAATGAATGTTGCCTTCGTCGGGCTCCTGTAACGTAGCCAGCGTTCGCATCAATGTCGATTTTCCTGCGCCGTTTGGGCCGAGTAGCCCGTACATTCCGGGCGGAATAGTGAGCGAAATGTTCTTTAATGCTTTAACTCCGTTGGAATAGGACTTCGAAGTATTTTCAATTCTTAGTAATAATTCTTCTTTCATAGTTAAAGTTTAGAACAAAAGAATGGATAGATCCGGAGACAGAAAAAAGAGATATACTATTTCAGAATAGCTGTCGACTAAACGGGTCTTCGATCCTGCGAAAGCACTCACAGATCGGGTTAGCCAACTCGTAGATTTGATTGGCTCCCACGCAGATTGCGTGCAAAAAGAATGGCCGGATGTTTATAACATTGCGGGTATGAAGAGAATTAACAGGGTATTTACTGCCGTTCACGTCTTCCCCTGGACGGTCTATTCTGGTATTGTTTTCTGGGATATCCTGAGGTGTGGTAGCCCATTTATGCCTAACATATACCTGGGCGTGCTCCTCACCGGCCTGTACGTTTTTTATGCACACTTTTTCATCCTCACCAAATACCTTAACGAAAGAAGGTACAAAGACTACTTCTTGCGGCTGGTCCCGATCCTTTTGACTGGTCCTTTCCCGTTAATGCTTTTAGCAGACATGACCGAGTACTGGCACTGGACGGAAGCCCTGGGTGTGGGGCTTGGGACCATGTTTGCTTTCCTTGTCCTCAGCTTCCTTGTTAGAACAGCACAGAACCTTATAATCAATACGATAAAGAAAGAGCAATTACAGAAACAGGCTGTGATATCAGAACTACATTATCTGAAGTCCCAGATAAACCCGCATTTTCTCTTCAATACATTGAATAACATTCACGCTTTAGTTTACACACAAGCTTCTACAGCACCCGAAGCTGTTATGCGTTTATCTTCCCTGATGCGATATATGATCTACGAGTCGAACGCGTTGGCAGTTCCTCTTTCGATAGAGCTTGATTATTTGAAAGATTACATTGCGTTGCAGCAACTCAGGTATAAGTTATCACCCGTCGTCGATTTCCAGGCGGAAGGGAATATAGAGCATTGTAATGTTGCTCCTCTTTTATTTATACATCTTTTAGAGAATGCATAT
>DASRSO010000159.1:0-32638 GCA_035656375.1 Cyclobacteriaceae bacterium
CAATTTATACCTCAGCAGCCAGAGCCGCGCAAACCTCAGCATCCTGCTTCTCACAGGTGGATGGCTCGAAGCGATGCACATCACCTGCCAGCTTTCTGCAAAGGATCCGAAAAACAAAGTTTTACAGGATACCATCGGCGAACAGCAGATCATCCTGGAGCAAATTCTCATCCTGTTTGACCTGTACAAGCATGATGAAAACATGGCATTATTATTGGCTGACCTTAACAACCTGAAATCTGCGTTCGAAAAGATCAAGATTACGACAACTTACAAGGCCCCTACGTCTGAAGTTGTGAATGGCGTTGTTATCGTAAAAGATAATTCTACAACCACCGTCGAGATCACGCCAGACGATGTGAACAACATCAAGAACATCACGAGCGAGATCAGGAATAAGATCATCGGCTAAAGAAACACCCAACCAAAACCCTGAACCATTTTTTCAAAATGAAAAAGTCAATAGTAATTGCAGTCTTCCTTCTCTCCGCGACTCTCGTGTCATCCGATCTATCGGGGCAGTGCGATTCGGACGGATTCAGCAATGCATGCATTCCGAAGCTCGCAACAGGATTCAATTTCCTGAAGAGTTATAAGATCGATTCGGAAGGCGGAGCAAAAGATAAGATCGAATTCAGCTACGTATTTACAAAAGGCACGCAATACATGATCAACCTTTGCGCGGGTGGTACGTCTACCGATGGGTTGGTAGTAAGCCTCTACGATTCGAAGAGAAACAAAGTAGCGACAAGCAAAGTGAACGGAGAGTTCATTTCAGCAATTGCATATCCATGCAACGCAACAGGCATCTACTACATACAGTATACATTCGACGGACCCAGCGCGAAGTGCGGTGGCAGTGCGTTAGGATTTAAGCGTTAAGCTTCTCTCTTTACCGTCGTCGCGCTTGCTTGCGCGGTAGGAAACACAACGAGGTCGGCAATCACAACATGAGCCGGCCTTGTTACTGTAAAGAGTATCAGGTCTGCAATATCTTCCGCGTACAGCGGCTTCATTCCCTTGTAAACATTCGTAGCGCGCGTTTCATCACCTTTGAAACGCACCAGTGAAAATTCGGTATCGACCATTCCCGGGTGAATGCCAGTAACCTTAATGCCTGCAGCATTCAGATCGAGCCTCATACTTTTGGTGATAGCATCCACAGCATACTTGCTGCCCGAGTACACATTGCCATTGGGGTAAACTTCCTTGCCGGCAATCGAACCCATGTTTATCACATGTCCCGACTTTCGCTCTACCATTCCCGGAAGTACTTCGCGGGTTATGTAAAGCAAGCCCTTCACATTGATATCCATCATCGCATCCCAGTCATCGACGTTTCCAGACTGAATAGGATCGAGCCCATGTGCGTTGCCTGCGTTGTTGATCAGCACGTCCACGTTCTTCCATTCTGTGGGCAAAGATGCCCAGGCTTTCGACACGGCAGCACGATCACGAACATCAAAAGAGAGCTGCATCGTTTTACAGGGAAGCTCTTTCGATAATTGATCGAGCCTGTCCTTGCGACGCCCGCAGATAATCAAATCAAAATTATTTTTAGCCAAAAGCCTGGCTGTTGCTTCACCTATGCCTGAAGTTGCGCCTGTGATTAATGCAATACGATTACTCATTGGAAGATAAAGTAAACCCCGATTGTATTTGTGTTCAACCTCTTGATAGGATCTCTGAATACGCTTGGATCATCTCCCAACACATTCACCAGCCCCTTGCTGAAGCGAAGCTCCTGCGAGAACTTGAACAAAGGAAAATAGAAGTCGAAACCAATACCTACGTCGGCGGTGAGGTTGGTCTTTTTTACCGAAAGATTGGCGGTGTTCGATTGAACATCGTTCTTGCCCGACAATTCAAACGCAGGCGTAAATCCACCGAGCATATACATCCGCACGTTTCCACGTCTCAGCGATTTATACTTCAACATGAGCGGAAATTCCATCTGTGTCGTTTCGACGAGCTGATGCTGCTGGGTTCTGTCGGTGTAATCGTAGTCAAGTTTCAGATCATAGAATCCGGCTTTCGGCATTAGCCTCAGGTCGAGCACGTCGTACAGTCGCATGTTCACCAAAAAGCCTAATGAGAAACCCGGTGATCTCGGGGCCATAACGGCATGTACTGTATCGTAATCTTGAGTAACAAAGCGGTCGGAGTACTTCACCTGGTACCCGGCAGTGTGTAGTCCGATCACGAAACCATACGAGATAAATCGTTCGTCGTAGCGAGGATTGTTTTCGCGCGCCCACTTGAAACGCTGAGCGCTGGCGCTAAACGTCATGCAGATCAGAAGCCCCAGGAGGACTACTTTATTCCGGTGTAGATTGTAGTTATTCCGAAAGTAAGAGGATTGCATGCAGTATTTTTAAAACCTATGCGATCGAGTATTTCGACGAATGCTTTGCCGCGAGGAAACGCATGTACCGATTCAGGCAGGTAGTCGTACGCCGCCCTGTCTTTCGAGAGCATACGGCCCACAACTGGCACCACGAACTTGAAATACAGCCCGTAAAATTGCTTGAATGGGAAACGATAGGGTTTCGAAAACTCGAGAACTACCATTTTACCACCCGGCTTCAGCACCCTGTACATCTCTTCAAGTCCTTTCTGCAAGTTTTCAAAATTGCGCACACCGTACGCGCAGATCACGGCATCGAAATTACCCTGTTCGAAGGGCAGATTTTCGGAGTCACCGCGCCTCAGCTCGATCTTCTTGTCCAACGACTTTTCCGCGATCTTCTTGCGTCCCAGTTCCATCATCCCGTTGGAAATATCGACCCCTATGATCTTATCGGGGTTAAGTGACGTCGCTGCCTGTATGGCGAAATCTCCGGTGCCGGTGGCTACGTCGAGGATCAGCCTGGGCTTCAGAGCCTTAAGCTCCCGAATGGCCCGGCGGCGCCAGTAAAAGTCGACGCCAACACTCAAAACGTGGTTCAGCAAGTCGTACCGCCAGCTGATGCTGTCGAACATCTTTGCCACCTGGGCTTTTTTTCCCGCGTTGTCGTCCTTATAGGGTAAAACGGTCATAAAAAACAAAACCAACGATAAACAACCGTTGGTTACAAACGTCAAATGTAAAACGTTTTTAGTTACTAATTATTTTAAATTCTACGCGGCGGTTGATCTCCCTTCCCCCCTCTTCATCGTCGTTGCTGGCAAGGGGACGGGTGTCGCCGTAGCCCGCTGCCGTCACTCGTTTTGTATCAATTCCCCTGGAGGTCAAAAATGCTCGTACGGCCGACGCACGAGCCATCGAAAGCTTCTTGTTGTAAGCATCGGGACCGAAGCTGTCGGTATGACCAGCAATTTCAAGCTTCAGGTTCGCGTTTTGCTTCATCATGTTCTCGAGCTTCGAGAGTTCGTCGTAAGACTCTTTCTTGAACGTTGCCTTATCGGTATCGAAATATATGTTGTGAAGAATTTGAGTGACTCCCACTGTTGGTTTTTTCAACTCGACGGTGCGCGTCACAGGAGACGTTCCAATACTCACCACCGTGTTTTGAAAAATATATCCTTGCTTCTCAACCGATAGCCTGTAGTCTTTGGGTTCTGCTATTAAAAACTCGTAAGAGCCAGTCACCGGGATCGCCTTGTTATCTTTCACAGAAGTTAGGCTTACTTTTGCATCAAGTGGCTGCCTGGTTGCAGCGTCAACAACTTTCACGGAGAACTTAACAGGCTGTGGTTCTTTTTTGGTTACTGTGGGTGTAACAGGCTCAGCGGGTTTCTCGGTGGCCTTCGCCAACTCGAATGTCTGGGTCAGGTTATTTGCTTTTTCAGAAGGCGCCGCAATGTTCATAACAGTGCTCTGCGAAGCGTATCCCTCTTTCTCAACCAAAAGTGTATAATCTTTTGCTTCTTCGGCTGTCACCGTGAAATCGTAAACGCCGGCACGTGTGCTGGTCATGGGAACAACACTTTTATCTTTTACAGATATCAAACTAACCTTTGCATCCATCGCCTGCTTGGTTGCTGCGTCGAATACTTTCACGGCGAGTTTTGAAGGTATCTTTTCATTCTTCGATGCGCCGGGATCCACGCGATAGATATCGCTATAACCCAAACCATCTTCTCTTGTCGAAGAGTAATATCCACGCTTGCCGTCTTTGGTGATCACGAAAAACACATCGTCACCCGGAGTATTTACAGGGTACCCGAGGTTTTCGGGCTCCGACCATTTATTCTGTTTAGGGTCTGTCAATGTTGCTTTGAAGATGTCGTAACCACCCATGCCCTTACGGCCCCTCGAACTGAAGTAGAGTACTTTTCCTTCGTAGTCGATGAACGGTGCTTCTTCATCGTACGTAGAATTGATGCCCGCTCCCAGGTTCTTGATGCCGGTCCATTGACCACGACGATCTTTCGTTGCCATGTAAATGTCGAGGCCCCCCAATCCACCGGGGCGGTCGCTCGCAAAATACAATGTCGATCCATCGGCGCTCAACGATGCAGATGCTTCAGCATATGTTGAGTTTATACTTTCAAGCGGTTCAGGAGCGCTCCATGTCCCATCGGGGTTACGTCGCGTCTCGAAGATGTCGCCGTTGCCATCGTCTTTGTAAATGAGCAGTGTATTACCATCGCGGGAAGATGCCAGTGTCGATTCATGCGTCTGTGTGGTAACGGGTGCGCCAATGTTTTTTGCTGCGTTCCACTTCTGTCCGTTCTTCGACGAAATGAAAATATCCTCCCACGGTTTGTTGTCGGAGAACACGTTCTCGTTCATGTTGCCATCTCTCCTGCGGGTTGTGAACACAAGCTGTGTTTCATCTTCATTCAACACCGGTCCGTAATCGTCGTATTCTGAGTTTATTTCCTTGCCGACATTTACGATCGAAAAATTTTGCGGGGCAGCCATGAACTCCTTGCCGTTCTTACACTCTTCTATGCGACGGTCGTTCTCCGCAGCGGTCATCTGCTCGCCTGTCGCCTTTGCTGCCTTGTTCTTGTATTTGGTATAGTATTCGATCGCCTTGTCGAAGTTCTTGCCGTACTGGTAGCTTTTGCCGATCCAGTACTCGAGATCGTACTTGTAGCCGGGCTGCTGGCGATATACCCGCATGAAATATTTTACCGCCTGATCCTGGTTGATGGTCTCAAGAAACAGGTGACCTGCTTCGAAGTTGGCTTTTACACTGGTTGTATCGAACTCGGCAGCCTGGATCATCACGTCCCTGATTTCCTCCAACGCAATAGATCCGGCGTCCATCATCAGCTGGGCTTGCTCCATATACGCTTTAGATTGCTCCTTGTCCTGTTCTTGGGCCAGGAGCGTTTGGATGGAGAAGACAAATGAGATAGTCGAAAAAATCAGTATTCTTCTGATACTGTGCATTCTCAAAAAAAGGTTATTTCCAGTCCTTAGGGTTAGCTAGATTTGGGCAATTTACGCATTTGGAGGCCCAATAATTGACCAAATTGCATTGTTAAGTTACACAAAAATTACATCAGGATAATAGCAAGATGATCATCAAAAAAGCCGAGTTCGTAATAAGCAACACCAATCCCGGCAATTGCCCGACCACAGGGTTGCCAGAGTTTGCATTCATCGGGCGGTCGAATGTCGGCAAGTCGTCCCTTATCAACATGCTGGTAAACCGTAAGAGCCTTGCCAAAACTTCGGCCACCCCGGGAAAGACTCAAACCATCAATCACTTCATCATAAACGATGCGTGGTATCTGGTCGACCTTCCGGGCTATGGTTATGCCAGCGTGGGAAAGACCGCAAAGCAGGGATGGCCCGCAATGATCGAGACTTATATCAAGAAAAGGGAGACGTTGCAGAATACGTTCGTGCTGATCGATTCGCGTCTTGAGCCACAAGCAAACGACCTGGATTTCATAAACTGGATCGGGAAAAATGAGATCCCTTTCAGCATGGTGTTTACCAAGATCGACAAGCTTTCGAAAACCGCCCTTAACAAGACCGCCGACGCGTGGGCACAGAAATTGAAGCTTACGTGGGAGGAGTTACCGCCCGTGTTTTTTACTTCTTCGGAAAAGAAAACGGGCAGGGATGAATTACTGGATTTTATCGGAAGTATTATTTTTGCGCCTCTATGAAGCTAGCTGAGATTGCATCTGTATCAGGAAAAGGCGGGTTGTTCAAGGTTGTCGCCTCCACAAAGTCGGGACTTATTCTTGAATCGCTCGACGAAGCTAAAACAAAATTAGTGGCCACTGGCAACCATCGCATTTCGATCCTTCACGAGATCTCGATCTATACCACTACGAAAGAAGGAACCGTTCCTTTGGGCGACGTGCTGAAGAAGATACACGAAACATACGGGAACGACCCGGGTGTTGATGCCGATTCAGATACCACCGAACTAAAAGCATTCCTGAAATCAGTCGTTCCTGAATTCGACGACACGCGGGTTTATACTTCGGATATGAAGAAACTGGTTCGCTGGTATGGGATCCTTACCAAGTACGTACCCGAGCTATTCGCTGCTTCTTGATGCTTCGACAACCATGTTGGAAGAGCCAACATAGAACGGCACCCGTTGATGCAACGAGGTAGGGACGATCTCTAAAATTCTTTTCTTCCCGTCGGTAGCGATACCTCCTGCCTGTTCGGCAACAAACGCCAGCGCATTGCATTCGTACATCAATCTTAATTTTCCTTTCGGCGATTTCGCTGTCGCGGGATAAATGTAGATCCCGCCTTTAAGCATGTTGCGATGAAAATCGGCAACAAGAGATCCGATGTATCGTGCCGTATAACTCTTTTCCTTGCAACGATCGATGTATTTCTTCAGATCATCGCTGAATGAATTTGCCAGCCCTTCGTTGATCGAATAAATATTTCCATCAGTCGGCATTTTCATCTGGGGGTGCGAAAGAAAATATTCACCCAGTCCAGGGTCGTAAGTAAAACCATTGGTACCGAAGCCTGTCGTATAAACAAGCATCGTCGACGATCCATACAACACGTAGCCGGCGGCAACCTGCTTCGATCCTTTTTGAAGTATATCTTCTTCGGTAATTGCACTGCCTACTTTCGACTTGCGTCGATAGATCGAAAAGATAGTGCCGATAGAAACGTTCACGTCGATGTTCGAAGACCCGTCGAGAGGATCGATGGCGATCACATACTTGCCGTCGTTGTTCAGGTCCACACATTCTTCGGCTTCCTCGGAGATAATGGCACATGCTTCGCCGCCTTTTGCGAGTGCCCGGGTAAAGCGGATGTTGGCGAGAACATCGAGCTTCTGTTGCTGGTCGCCCGTACTGTTGCCGGTACCTTGCGACCCTGCCAGGTCTATGAGACCTGCTTTGTTCACTTCGCGGTTCACCACTTTCGAGGCAAGCGCGATGTCGCGAAGCAGCTGGGAAAGCTCCCCGCTTGCGTATTGAAATTGATCCTGGTTGTTCTTGATAAATCGGTCGAGTGCTGTACCTATCGGCTGTGCAATTCGTGACGCTTCAATTTGTCTGCCCTGCATATTAGATTTGCTACGGGGCCAAATATACAGTGCAATCGTTTGAAATCGATGAAAATTAAGGTTTTTAAGTTTGGGGGCGCATCCCTGCGCACGGCAGAGGCGATTCGCAACGCTTCCAGGATCGTTGGACTGTATTCTACCGAGAAATTACTGATCGTGGCGTCGGCTATGGGCAAGACCACAAACGCCCTGGAAAAAATACTGGAGCTCGGCATGGCGGGGAAGTCGTTCGAAGCAGAATTGAAACAGCTGCGCGACAACCACATGACGGTTATGAATGATCTCTTCCCCGCGGGAGCGCCTGTGTTCAAAACGGTGGATGAGCTGTTCGAAGAAATTAGGACCCAGGCGGTGCTTAAAGGTGAGTACGACATGGTGTACGACCAGGTGGTGTCGCTTGGCGAAGTGATATCAACAGTAATACTAGCGTCGTTCCTCAAACAAGATCACCCGGTGGAATGGATCGATGCGAGAAAGTTTGTGACGACCGACTCGAATTTCCGTGAAGGAAAAGTACAGTGGAGTGAAACTGAAAAGAAGATCGGCGAACTGGGTCCTGTTCTCGACAAGAAGATCGTAGTAACACAAGGATTTATAGGAAGCGACAAGCAGGGCCGCACAACTACACTTGGCCGCGATGGCTCCGATTATTCGGCGGCTGTGTTCGCGTCGGGGCTGAATGCAGAGTCGGTAACGATCTGGAAAGATGTGCCCGGCGTGATGAACGCAGACCCGAAACGTCTCGATGGTGCGGTAGTGTTCGAACAACTGCCATTCAAAGAAGCCGCGGAGATGACCTACTATGGAGCATCGGTCATTCACCCGAAAACGATAAAGCCTCTCGCCAACAAAAACATTCCTCTCTACGTGAAGAACTTCGACGACCCGTCGCTCGCCGGCACACGGATCAATGAATGTGTTGTTCAGAACCTTCCCCCGCTTATCGTCTTCAAAGAAAATCAGTGTCTGATCTCATGTAAGGTTACCGACTATACATTTATCGATGAGCAACAACTTAGCATGATCTTCCAGTCGCTCGCAAAAATGGATATGCGAATAAACCTGATGCAGAACTCGGCGATCTCGTTTTCGTTTTGTGTGGATTTCAGGGAACAGAAGGTATTAAATTTGATCGAAGTGCTGAGCAAGCAGTTTGAGGTTTACTACAACACAGGACTCACATTGATTACGATAAAGAATTTTGATAACAAGACGTTTAATGAATACAGGAAGAAGCCGGGGATAATTTTGGAGCAATCTTCGAGGTCAACGCTGCAGCTGTTGATGCGATGAAAATATCCAATAACCGGTATCCAATACAAAAAGAAGAGCCTCCAAACGTATTTCGGAGGCTCTCTCTAACCAAAAGGCGGATAAAAAAGTGTGCTATGCGAGTATTTATACAGATTATTTACGTGTTGTAACCCCTAATAAATTCCCCGTTTTTGACATGAAAAAAGTACTTTTTGTATGCCTCGGAAACATTTGCCGCTCCCCCCTGGCGGAAGCTATTTTCCTGCATAAAATAAAGTCGAAAGGCCTTACGCACCTGTACTACGCCGAATCGTGCGGCACGGCCAACTACCACATAGGCGACCGTCCCGATCATCGTACGATCCGCAATGCGGAGAAGAATGGTGTGATCATCGACCACTTTGGCCGGCAGTTGTGCACCGAAGACTTCGAAAAATTCGATGAGATCTTTGTGATGGACAGAAGTAACTTCAACAACGCAGCGAGGATCGCCGGTGTGCATAAATCGAAGCTTAAACTAATGAGATCATTTGATCCACATGGAAACGGGTTGGATGAAGAAGTGCCGGATCCGTATTACGGGGAAGAGAAAGATTTCCAGAATGTTTACGACATACTGGACCGAAGCCTGGAAAACTATTTAAGCAAAACAGCCGGCGATTAACCGGCTGTTTTCATATTCTCATTAGTCAATCTTATCGAACTGCAATTCCAAATCCTGCGCTCACGGCATTATACTTTTGCAGTGTATAATCGCCATGCAGCGTTATCGGCCCAAGCTTTAAACGCAGACCTACCGTTGCACGCACACCATTTGATTTCGCTTCTGTCGTGAACGGATCTGTCTTTGCGCCGTCGGTAAAAGAGTAGTTGCCTTTCAAAGCGAACTTGGTTGTGGCCATGTTGTATCCAATCCCTGCATAACCGGTAAGCACCGAAAGTTTCTTAGAGATGAGAGCCTGTACAGTTGTAGCTGTGCTGGTAAGTTCTGCCATGCGGGCAGGTTGACTCTTATCGAGGCCTACACTGAACTTCAGGCTTGTGTAACCGACAAACACCGACATGTCGAACGGAAGGGCTTTGATACCAGGAATGTATTGCTTGAAGTCGTGCATGATACCGATACCGAAGAGTCCGAATTCACCGATGAGCTTGTCTTTCGTGATCTTGCCGAAGTTGAGCGTGGGCACATATCTTACTTTGAGGTCGAATCCTTTCGGCAAACCGATACCGAGGTTGATCGTCGGAGTTGGGAAGAATGTGAGACCGACGCCGGGAGCTGCGGGGAATGATGCATCGGTCGGGTTGGGTTTCGGGCCGAGCAACATCGATCGCCTTTCACCGAATATTGTTGGAAGGTTACCTGTTCCTGTGGCCGCGCTGGGTTCATTGCCACTAAGGTCGCGCTTGAGGTATACCGACTGGAGCTTGCTATTGTCGACCGTGAATGACTTATCCGATGCGGGGGCGAATGCGGGGTTTATAGAAAGAGTAAGATCGAAGCCGGGGAAGCTGTGAGTTTTGGCGGTGTTATACCATCCGGCGTTCATGCCATACCCGATGGACTTCATGAGGGGACTGATGTATCCTTCAGCAAGGTACTTTGCATCGGCAGCTGTACCCCGAAGCATCTGGTTGACGTCGTCCTGCGCCGCGACTGCAAAGGGCAAGGTCAGGAGAAGGAATATTAAAACGCGGTTCTTTTTCATGGTGAAGGGGTTATAGATCAAAATTAATGTAATTTCTTTGTTTATTTGCCGCCTGCTGCCGGCAGTAAACGGCTGACATTAAACGAACCCTGAGAAATTGTTCCTCTACAATTTAGCCATACATCTATTAATCTTTGGCGTTCGTGTCGCATCGTTATTCAATTCAAAAGCGCGTGCGCTAGTATCGGGGCGAAAAAATCTCCTTACCACGGTTCAGAATACTTTTGCATCAAATACATCTCCCGTCACCTGGATACATTGTTCGTCACTTGGTGAGTTTGAGCAGGGAAGACCGATCATCGAAAGATTGAGAAAGGAATTCCCTGGTCATAAGTTGTTGCTCACCTTCTTCTCTCCTTCCGGCTATGAAGTCCGGAAGAACTTCCCGGGGGCAGACTATGTATTCTACCTTCCATTCGACACTCCCAGTAATGCCCGCAAGTGGGTCGAAGTAACCAGGCCTTCGCTCGTGATTTTTGTGAAATATGAATTTTGGTTCAACTACTCCGAAGAATTACGTAAGAATAATATTCCACTCATATCGGTATCGGCGATCTTCCGTGAGAACCAGGTGTTCTTCAAAGGACATGGTGGATTTTTCAGAAAGATCCTCAGGAACTTCGATCATATCTTTGTTCAGAATCTCGCGTCGTTGAAACTGCTGCAGACCATCGGCATTAACAAAGTGACGGTTGCGGGCGATACACGGTTCGATCGTGTGCACGAGATCACCAGTTCGAAAGACCGCATAGAGCTTGCAGAAACATTTAAGGGCACAGACAAAGTGATGGTTGCTGGAAGTTGCTGGCATGAAGACATCGAGGTGTTAGTGCCATTCATCAACGAGACACCGATCAAATTCATCATTGCACCACACGAGATCACAGAATCGTTTCTACAGGAGATAGAGCGGGCCATCGACGGGCGAACTGTTCGTTTTTCGAAAGCGGCGGGTGACCGTGAGCTTGACGAAGCAAACGTGTTGCTGATCGACAACGTGGGCATGCTTTCGAAGCTGTACCGTTATGGTGAGTTCGCATACGTGGGTGGCGCATTTGGAAAAGGGCTTCACAACATTCTTGAGGCTGCGTGTTATGGCATCCCGGTATTTTTCGGGAACAAGAATTACCAGAAATTTACAGAGGCCAATGAACTGATCATGCACGGTGGCGCTTTCGAAGTGAACGACTTCTCCGACCTTCGCTCGAAGTACGAGATGGTAAACATGCCGGAGAATTTTATGCTGGCCTGCGAAGTGACACGGAACTATGTGTTGACCCATTTAGGTGCTACGGAAAAGATCATTCAATACTGCAGGCGTGTCTTGAGTAAATGAAAGGACTTGTGATCAAATCGACCGGTTCGTGGTATTCCGTACTCGCCGACGATGGGCGCACCTATGCCAGTCGCATCCGCGGAAAGATCCGGCTCGAAGACATCAAAGAAACCAACCCTGTTGCCGTGGGCGACTATGTTGAGCTCACACCGGCAGAGAAAGATGAGGCGGTCATTACAAGCATACTTCCACGCGAAAACTACATTGCAAGAAAGGCAGTAAAGAAGTCGGGGCAATCGCACGTTATTGCTGCGAATATTGACCAGGCGTTGCTGGTGGTTTCAATTTCATTTCCAAGAACGTCGTTGGGGTTTATCGATCGCTTTACGGTTTCCGCTGAAGCCTTCAGGATACCACAAATTATTGTCTTTAATAAGAGGGATCTATTGATCGATGAAGAGCGGGAATTTGTGGAAGAGTTGATGCAACTATACAAGAGCTTGAACATCAACTGCGTTTTCATTTCCGCACTCCACGACGATGCGGATGAGATCAAAAAGCTCGTCCAAAATAAAAAGACTCTTATCACCGGTCATTCCGGCTCGGGAAAGTCGACACTGATAAACAAGCTTTCGGATAACATTAACCAAAAGACTTCGGAAGTCTCCGATTTTACTTCGAAGGGCACCCACACGACAACATTTGCCGAGATGTTCCGTGTAAACGAAAAGACCTTCGTGATCGACACTCCCGGCATCAAAGAGATGGGCATGGTCGACATGGAGCCGGAAGAAGTTTCGGACTACTTTGTAGAAATGCGCGACCTACGGCTTCAGTGTAAATTTGGTTCACGGTGTCTTCATGTGAACGAACCAAAATGTGCGGTAAAACAAGCCGTCGAAAACGGGGAACTCGCAATAACGCGTTACGAAAGTTACCTTAGCATCATCATCGGTGATGACAACAGAAAGTAAGCAGCCACTGGTTAGTATTATTTGTGTTTGCTACAACCACGAACGGTTTGTAAAAGACGCCTTGCTTTCGGCGGTCAATAACACTTACAAAAACAAAGAGATTATTGTTGTCGACGATCACAGCAGCGACAAGAGCGTTGAGATCATCAAAGAGTTTATTAAAGACCACCCCGGCATCGGGTTCATACAGATGCCCGCGAACAAGGGCAATTGCGCAGCATTCAATGCAGGCTTTCGAAAAAGTAAAGGCGATTTCCTGATCGACTTTGCTGCCGACGATATACTGCCGGCCGATTGCCTTCAGAACAGTATCGACGCGTTTCGTGCCCGCGATAGCTCATACGGAGTTCTTTATGGAGACGTACTCTATATAACTGAAGACGGGCGCCATCTTCATAAACATTCTGAAAAATTTCCGCCTGCCGCCATGCCGGAAGGCGACATCTACATCGACCTGATCAAAAAGTACTTCGTTAGCAGTGCATCGATGACGATACGGCGAAGTGTTTTGGAAAAACTTAACGGGTACGACGAATCGCTCGCCTACGAAGACTTCGACTTCTGGATACGATCGTCGCGCGAATTCAAATACTTCTATTCGAACACGGTACAGATCTTTAAAAGAATGGTGAAAGGATCGATGTCCGATACGCAATTTGAAAGAGGAAACCCGCAGCAACTTACCACTTACAGGGTTTGCGAAAAGATCCTGGATCTAAACAGGACGACGGAAGAAGACGAAGCATTAAGCCAGCGAATCAAATACGAACTGAAGAAGTCGCTTTTACGATTTGATTTTTCGCTCGCCCGTAAATATCGCGAGCTGCAAAAAGACCTTCTTAATAAGGTATCCCGAGCTGCTTATAAATGAAATGCATAAGCCAGGCGGGACCGATCAATAGAAACTGCAAGTCCTTAAAGAAAGATGGTTTCTTTCCCTCGATCTTATGTCCCCAGAACTGGCCGACCCAGGCAACCACGAAGATGATGATCGACACGAGCCACAGCGGCTGACCAGTAGAAGCAATTATCTGCGCAAGCATGAGACAAGCCAATCCGAACAGGATCATGCCGAACGTTAACCAGATGGAAAGAGTGATGTAGTATGCCGTGAGGAATATCAACGTTACCGTTGCCCAGTTTGCGTAAGGATTTCCTTCACCTAAAATTGCCTGCACGGGACCGGAAGGAATGGACGCGATGAGTCCGACCACGCTGAAAAATATTGCAGGGACACATATCCAGTGGATCGTCTTGTTGGTGGAATTCTGATGGCTTTCACCATACTCGCTAAGGAGGGCATCGATCTTTCTCATATCTTAATTTACGAAATATTGAGTAAACGTCAGGCTTTGGTTTTCACCTTCGCCCAGTCTTTCACCTGCCAGTATGCTTTTCCTGATGTCAGTTGATTGCCCTTGATGTCGAAGATCTTTACCTCTGCAACAACGTCAACTGAATCGGCCGTGGTGAGTGGATCATACACGTTGTTTTTGAGCCATTCATTGCTTAGTGAAAATTCACAAACAGCGTCCATTTTTCCCTGGTACAGGTAGTCGATCTCCAGTTTGCGAAGGATGAGTCGAAACTTTTTCGGGTCGAGCTTGATGGCGAGGAGGAAGCCGCTGCTCATTTCGGTAAGTGTTGCCAGGGCACATGCGTGTAGGCCCTTGACGTGGTTCAGGTTTTTGCGGCGATACGGAAGGAGTGTGCGAACACTTTCGTCGCCGATGTGAGTAATGGCGAAGCGATGCGGAAGGTTGAATGGTACCATCCGGGCGAAGAAGGCGTTGAGGAGCCACAGGTGAAATTGTGACGTCTTCGCTTTCTCAACATACGTGAGAAGTTCCATAGCTACTTATTTAAGTGACTCTTCCTGTACCCGTAGGTAAAATATATCACCAACCCGATCGCCATCCAAACGAAGAACACGAGCCAGCTTTTGGCCGGTATCTCTACCATCAGGTATAAACAGAATGTCATTCCAAGAACCGGTATGAGCGACATTTTTTTTACTGTTGCCAGGATGGTGATGCCGGTAGCGAGAATGATGAAGATAAGGAATAATGGATCGCTGAACGGCGATGAAAATGCGTTCGTAACGCGATCGATAAAACCGTAAATGAACAATGCGAGCATCGGAAGAACAATCCATGCACTGTTGATGTACGGGATGCGAAAAGCTTTTTCGCCTTCCACGGGAGGTCGCTTCGGCAGGTTGAGCACACCCGCACATACCAACACGAAAGCGAACAATGTACCGATGCTTGTGAGGTCTGTAACGATACCGATATCAACAAACAATGCCGGTATGCCGACAACGAAACCTGTAACGATGGTAGCGAACGAAGGGGTGTGGAACTTCGGGTGGATTGTACTGAATTTTTTGGGGAGCAATCCGTCGCGACTCATGCTCATCCAGATGCGGGGCTGGCCAAGCTGGAACACGAGCAACACACTGGTTGCTGCAACCACTGCACTTACCGAGACAGCGTAACCCACCTTGTGCATATTGATCTTTTCGAAAACATACGCGAGTGGATCGGCTACCTGGTTAAACTCCGAATAGCGTACCATGCCTGTGATCACCAGCGTAACCACAACGTAAATACCGGTGCAGATAAGCAATGAGTAGATCATGCCTCTCGGAAGATCGCGCTGAGGATTGGCACACTCTTCTGCTGTCGTGGATATAGCATCGAAGCCGATGTAGGCGAAGAAGATTGCCGACACACCCGAGAGGACTCCCGGCAGTCCGTTCGGAAGAAAAGGATCCCAGTTGTCGCTGGTGATGTGAAACACCCCGATCGCCACGATGATTGCGAGCACGACGAGCTTCATGCCAACCATGAAGTTTGCGCTCTTCTTGCTTTCCTGGATGCCGATGTATGCAAGTATGGTGATGAGTACGATGATGAAGAATGCAGGCAGGTTGAGAATGATCTTTTTTCCGGCGATGACCGGGGCCGTGACCCACGCCATTTGGTCGGTCAGTTGGTTATTGGCAACCGCCGTATCGTACAATGCTTTTGCTGTTTTGGGATCCGATGCCAGCCAGTGAGGGAAGTCGATACCCAGACCTTCGATCAGGTTTACGAAATAGCTGCTCCACGAGATCGATACGACAACGTTACCTATGGCGTACTCCATAATAAGGGCCCACCCGATGATCCAGGCTACGAGTTCGCCAATACTGACATAGCTATAGGTATAAGCGCTGCCGGCAACGGGTACACGCGCGGCAAACTCGGCATAACACATTGCGGTAAAACCGCAGGTGACAGCGATAATGATAAAGAGGAAGACCACGCCCGGACCACCGTTATAAGCAGCCTGGCCAATTGTAGAAAAGATGCCCGCCCCGATAACGGCGGCTATTCCCATCGAAGTAAGGTCTCTTACCCTGAGAACCTTCCGGAGCCCTTGTCCATGTGCATTTTCGGTTTCCGCATTACCCAACGCTGCGTCGACTGACTTTTTGCGGAACAAGGAATTTGGCATCAGCTCTAGGGGTTAATGGCTCAAAATACTAGTTTCGCAAAGGACGTACAAGCAAGGATGAATTCAGGACAGGCTTTTTCGAGAGTAAACATCACGAATGACGAGATAAACGCGCTACCACTTCATGCATTCGATGGAACTGTAAATGTGATCCAGGACAAGGAAGCTTTACCCGCCGTCTTCAAAGAAATAGCCAAACACAAAATGGTCGGATTCGATACCGAGACCAAACCGGTTTTCGTGAAAGGTCAGCGACACCAGGTGGCCCTCATGCAAATAGCCACACCCGATAAAGCATTCCTCATCCGGGTTAAGTTTACCGGCATCACACCCGACATCATCCAGTTCCTCGAAAGCGACAAAGTTCTCAAAGCAGGCGTCGGCGTCCGCGACGACATCAAGGCACTCCAGGTCCTTAAAAAATTTACAGCTGCAGGTTTCGTAGAACTTGCCGACCTGGCGCGCAACGCCGGACTCGAAGTTGAAAGTGTAAAAAAACTTACGGCCCTTTTGTTAGGGTTCCGCATTTCTAAAAGCGCACAGACCAGTAACTGGGAAGCCGAACGCCTCGACTCCAAGCAGGTAAGCTACGCGGCTACCGACGCCTGGGTGTGCCTCAACATCTATAAGAAATTATCGGGCGATCTTAATTAAGCCGAAGCAGGTGCCACACTCTTCTTGAGCGACGCACGTGCAATTAGCGTTGATACTATGCAGAACAATGCTCCCAGGAACATTGCTGCTCCAGGAAAATACGTCGGAGTTGTATCGCCGATAAAGTAGGCAAACACAGCATTCATGATCAACGGACCTACTATCGACGTGAGGCTCATCATACTTGTGAAACCTCCCTGCAACTCGCCTTGTGCGTTCGGCGGAACAACACCAGCCATGATACCCTGAAGAGCCGGACCACAAATTCCGCCAAGACAATAGACCACGGTAAATGCATACATCATCCATGGTTGTCCGGCGAAGGCAAACAAAAACAAACCGAGGGCATACAAGCCAAGACCAACGTAAACACTCCGGTTCTGTCCGAGCTTCGGAATGATAACGCGGATGAGGGCGCCCTGTACGATTGCAAATGCAAGCCCGACAACTGTTATCGATATGCCGATGTCTTTAGGCTCCCAGCCGAATTTTACTTTGGTGTAGAACGACCAGTTGGTTTGTACCGCGTGGGCTGCGAGATACACGAAGGTTAGCGCGATAAACAGGTTGCGAACAATTTCATATTTGAACAAGCTCTTGAATGTTCCAAACGGATTGGCACGTGCCCATTCGAACTTCCGCCTGTTCTCCGGCCTTAACGACTCCGGCATCACGAAGAGTGCATACAAAAAGTTGAGCGCTGCAAAACCTGCGGCTACGAGGAACGGCATCCTTAGTCCATACTCTCCAAGCAATCCGCCGACGAGCGGACCTGCGATAAAGCCCAGGCCGAAAGCCATACCGATCAATCCGAAGTTCTGCGCCCGATTTTCATTTGTACTGATGTCTGAAATGTATGCGCTGCCGGTCGTGAAACTGGCGCCCATAACTCCCGCGAAAAAACGTCCGAGGAACAACCACCCGATCGATGGTGCCCACCACGTGATGAGATAATCGACGGTAAAACCGAAGAGTGACGCAAGCAAAACAGGACGTCGTCCGAACCGGTCGCTGAGTCCACCGAAGATTGGCCCACAAAAGAACTGCATGACGGCATACGTCGTAACGAGAAGACCGCCCATAAACGCGGCGTAAGCGGTCGACTTACCCGGCGTTAACTCTCCCAGCAGGTCGGGAATGACCGGAATAATGATCCCGAAGCCCATGCTGTCGATAAATAGCGTAATAAGGATAAGGACAATGGCAGGCTTGCGTGGTTCCGACATAAAACAGACGGTTTGTGAAATTGGGGCTTAAATCTAAGCCTTAAAAGCCGAACCAGTGCAACCCGATCACGTTTTATATAGTCTAAAAGGTACCAACCAGGCTATGCAACCTTCCGCGGTGGGCGTGGTCTTTAAAAAAGAATGACACTTATGAAAAAAATTGCCGCCTCCCTGCTGCTCGTGCTCGTGACTGTAGCATTTGCCAGCGCACAAAACAAAAAAGAATTGAAGTTCGACTCGTTTAGCCGGGTACAACTTAGATCATCAAGCAAAGTCTTTCTAAAACAGGGATCGCCTCAGAAAGTTGAGTTTGAAGGCGACCGCGAGGACATCGAGGAACTCGATCCTCGTGTTGAAAGCGGCAAGCTTATAATTGGCCGCGACAATTGGAACAACTGGGGCTTCAGTAATCGCGAAAACCGTGTAACGGTTTACATCACGATGCCCAACATTGAAGGTTTGAGTGTGGCCGGTTCAGGCGACATGGTGGTTGAAGGTAAGATCACCGCGAGAGACCTCGACCTCAACGTAAGCGGATCGGGAAATCTCGACATTGAGGCAGATGCAAGTGGTGAGCTCGATGCAGATGTAAGTGGGTCGGGTAACATCGCGTTCAAAGGCAAATGCCGCGACTTCGATAGCTCCGTAAGCGGATCGGGCAGAGTGGACCTGGAAATTACTGTTACCGAGAGAGCGCTTTTCGGGCTCTCGGGTTCGGGCAAAGTTCGCGCCAGCGGAAGTGCGAAAGAAGTGAAGGCGACTATAAGCGGTTCGGGCGAAGTGCTTGCCGCGAATCTCGTTACAGATAAGTGTGATGTAAGGATCTCAGGATCGGGCGATGTTGAGATCAACGTGAATAAAGAGCTTGACGCAAACATAAGCGGAAGCGGTACGGTTGCGTACAAAGGCAACCCTTCGCATGTAAACAGTCATTCGAGCGGAAGCGGAAACGTAAGGAAATACTAAGAGTCCCTGTGACTCGATAGCCCCTCGACAATAAAGAACTGGGCGGAGATGTAGGTCAGCATGATCCACACTCCGCCCATTTCTATTTCGCCCAAAAATTTATTCATGGCGAGAATCGAATCCGAAGCCATGAAGAGAATACCACCAGTTAAAACAAACCAGAAGCTCTTCGGATTTGTGCGTCCGTAGCGGAAGATGGCGTTCATCACCATAACCATTATTGCGATAGCATAAATGAGCACTGGAAAACGCAGACCATCCAACACCGGGAAGAGTATGTAGATCAGTCCCGTTCCGGCAAGAACAACCGGCAACGAGAACCTGATTTTTTGAACAGGCATCAGTCCGTTCTCATTCGACTCCCAGCGAAACTGCCGGTAGGCGATAATGTAGAACACATGGCCGATAAGGAACGCAGTTAGTCCCGCCATGAACCACGCCTGGCTATACCCTACAAACATCAGCGCCACATCGCCGATCCAGCAGGCGAGCAAAGCGATCATTAAAGGAATAGAACGATACGGAACAGACGATGCTACGTAGTACCCGGTGAGGAACGGGGCAATCAACGGCTTCGAAACATCGGACAGGATCTGGATACCGAGAAAATTCCCTGCAAGGTTTATCAATGCGTCTACAAGGAATAAAATCAAAAAGATCCGTCGCGAGGTCATGCCTTCTGAAGCAATGGTTTCAAAAGTAAAACAATAAATGCAACGCCTCCAAGTGCACTGGCGGCGATGAATGGAACAAAAAATGAAGTGGGGCTGGCATTTCCGGCAAACAACCATCCCGACATGAATGCACCAACGCCGATACCCAGCTCCATGAAAATATAGAGCGATGCTATCGCGCGTCCACGGTGAGTTCTTTCGCTGAGGTCGGTTGCCCATGCAAGCAACGTGGGCGACACGCCACCCTGGCCGAGTCCATAAAGAAATACTCCTGCAATTAACAATCCCGGTGTTTCGGCTACAGAGATCATCATCATAGAGATCATTATCCCAACCGTAGATAGAACGAGCACGGGAGCGCGACCGTATTTATCGGAAGCTTTTCCTGCAATAAGCCGGATCAGCAACGTGGCTATCGTGAAATAAGTAAACAACAGCTCTTTTTTATCGATGCCCACACTTAAACTAAAGTCAGGCATGAGCGTGAGGAACACGCCGTATGCATAGAACGCAAGACCCATCACGATACAAGGCAACCACACGCGAGGTTCGAACAGATCTTCTTTTCCAACCTTAAGCATCGAAAGT
The DNA here is from genome assembly GCA_035656375.1 of Cyclobacteriaceae bacterium. Taxonomy (GTDB): domain Bacteria; phylum Bacteroidota; class Bacteroidia; order Cytophagales; family Cyclobacteriaceae; genus ELB16-189. The sequence goes on from DASRSO010000159.1 coordinate 20,283, forward strand.
TGAAACGATCTTTTAGTTTGCAGGGTCTCTTTCATCCACACCACGATCGCTGCGGCAGCAAAACCACATGCAGACGAAAAGTAAAACATGGTGTTGAGTCCGTACATCCTGGTGATCCACCCTCCTATCGCGGGACCGAACGCCATCCCCACCGAACCGATCGTACCCAGCCAGCCCATCGCCTCTCCTCGCCTGTCTGCGGGAATGATATCTGAAACATACGCCGATTGCCCGGTTGGCGTGAAGCCGGTAGAGAAGCCGTGGACAAATCTTAATAAAAAGAAGCCGAACAACGAGGTGAACACCGGGTACAACAAGCTACAGACCATGCAGACAGTTCCGCCAAAAATTATGACGGGCTTTCGGCCTATGTTGTCGGCGAGCTTGCCGCTGAATGGTCGCGAGATGAGGGCGGTAAGCGTGAACAGCGAAATGATCAGCCCTTTGTGTTCGCCTCCGCCGATTGCAGTAAGATAACCGGGAAGCTCGGGGATGAGCATGTTGAAGCTCGCAAAAAACAACAGCGAGCTTGCGCACAACAACCAGAACTGAACCGAGTACGTTCTCACTTATTCGCTGCGGCCTCTTCCTGTGCTCCAAGAAGATATGCTTTGATGAAATCGTCGAGGTCGCCGTCGAGCACGTTTTGTGCATCGGTCCGTTCAACGCCCGTGCGGGCATCTTTCACCAGTTTATATGGATGAAGCACATAGTTGCGTATCTGCGATCCGAAATCGATCTTCATTTTGCCTGCTTCGATCTTGTCGCGTGCAGCATTTCGCTTCTCCATCTCCAATTGATAGAGCTTCGACTTCAACATCTGCATGGCCTTCTCGCGGTTCGCGTGCTGTGAACGTTCCACCTGGCAAACGATAACGATACCGGTAGGTTTGTGCGTGAGCTGAACTTTCGTTTCAACTTTATTTACGTTCTGTCCGCCGGCACCACCCGAACGCGATGTTTGCATTTCGATATCGGCAGGGTTTATCTCTATGTTGATCGTATCGTCGACAACGGGATACACGAATGCTGAAGCAAACGAAGTGTGACGACGACCATTTGAGTCGTACGGGGAAATTCTAACGAGGCGATGCACACCGATCTCGCTCTTCAGCTTTCCGTAAGCAAAGGCTCCATCGATCTCGAGAGTTGCCGACTTGATACCGGCAACGTCACCCGCCTGGTAGTCGACCTGCGTTACTTTGTACCCGCTCTTTTCGCCCCACATGATGTACATGCGGTTAAGCATTTCAGCCCAATCCTGGCTTTCGGTGCCACCTGCGCCCGGGTTGATCTCGATCATCGCGCTGAGCTGATCTTCTTCGCGGCTCAGCATTTTCTTGAACTCGAGCTCTTCGACAGCCTGTGCGGTTTTCTTGTATTCGGCTTCGAGCTCTTCGTCGCTGGTATCGCCGGCGTCATGAAATTCGTTGAGAACTTCGAGGTCCTCCACGAGTTTATTTACACGGTCGTAGGCATCGGTCCAGATCTTTTTGGCGCGGATGTCTTTAAGAATGGTTTCGGCCTGTCGGGGGTTGTTCCAGAAGTCGTTTTGATGGGAGATACGTTCCTGGTCTTCGATCTCTACTCGTTTACGATCGTAGTCAAAGATACCTCCTTAGGGCGGAGGCGCGGACCTTTAGATCTTTAAGTTGCTCAGAAGTCATTGCGATAGAATGTAATTAAAGGGCAAAGATAGTAAAAGTAGTTACTCCTATCTGTACAACGGTGAGTCGTAATTAATGAACTTCAATCTCTTAAATCCCGTCAGCTTCATTTGCCGCTTATTCACCAACAATGGGATCACGAGGGATAGCGGCCCGGCGCCGGCAGCATAAGCAAGCCCGTTTATTGCGCCTGGATTAGAATCACCAAACGGACCCTTCAACGCAAAGTGAAGCGCAAGCAACCCGGCACTGCCGATGAGCGTGCTCACCACGTATTTTTTCAGGACGGGATTTTTAAACTTCAGTTTTTCGATCTCGGCAAACCTGATGGTGTCCTTCTGAAGCGTGATGAATTCAAACTCGCGTATTTGAAGAATGGCTGCGTGATAAACCTGTTTGTCGCCTTTAAGTTGAAACCGGATGTCGTCGCCCTGGTAATAACGGACTTTGATCTTTCCTTTCTTGATCACTGCCATCTGTTGACCGACGGCACTGAAGCTAACGCCGAACAATACGAGTAAAAAAAATAATCTATGCATCGTTACATCTTCACCACCCAATTGAACGGATCGGCAGCCTGTCCTCTTCTTATTGATTCAAGTTCTTTCAACATACTGGTTGAAAACTGACGAGTGCCCGCAGGCGGCAGAACATAATCTTTTCCTTCATAACCGATGAGCTCGATCGGGGCGATTGTAACAGCCGTTCCAACTCCAAACGCATCGTTCACACGGCCTTGCGCAAGGGCATCGACCAACTCCGCAACAGCAACCTTCCTTTCTTCAACTTTCATCCCGCGGCGGCGTGCGAGTTGAAGCACACTGTCGCGGGTAATGCCCGCCAGGATGCTATCGCTCAACGCCGGTGTTACGAGCACATCGTCGATCACAAACATAACGTTCATCGTGCCCGATTCCTCCACATATTTATGTTCGACGCCATCGGTCCATATCAATTGCTGGTAGCCCTGCTCTAACGCAAGTTTAGTCGGGTAAATTGCGCCGCCATAGTTACCTCCTGCCTTCGCATAGCCGGTCCCGCCTGCAACAGCCCTCGTAAACTTGGTTTCTATCTTCACACGCACAGGCGCCGAATAATATTTTCCCACCGGCGAGGCAATGATCATGAATGTCCAGTTGAGCGATGCCCTTATCCCGATGTACTCGTCGTTCGAGAAAAGGAACGGCCTCAGGTACAGCGAGCTTCCCTCCGACCTGGGTATCCAGTTGCGGTCGAGATTGATGAGCGCACGCATGCCATCCATGTAAACATCTTCCGGAACCGGTGGCATCGACATCCTTTCACCCGAAATATTCAATCGCCTTAAATTATCGAGTGGACGGAACACGAGCGCATCGCCAGCTCCGCCGTCGCTATAGGCTTTCAACCCTTCGAAGATCGACTGACCATAATGGATAGCAGGGCTGGCCGGGCTTATTTGTAGATTGCCATAAGGAACAATTCGAAGATTTGTCCATTCGCCATTTTTATAGTCGGCGACAAACATGTGATCCGTAACTTCCTTGCCGAAAGGCAGGTCGTTGAAATCGACCTCGTTGATCCGGGAAACATTGCGTTTCTGGATAGAAATGTTGGATGTGGCAACCATAGAGGGTAATTTATTCCGAAACTTAGTAAAACTAACGGGTGTTAGTCAACGCAAAGAAGCAAAATAAGGGGTATGAAACTAGCAGAAGATTTTAACCGCGACGGATATGTGGTGCTTAAAGGCTTTTTCAGTAAAGAAGAGGTCGATAAAATGTATAAGACAGCGCTGGCCGATGATGTGATGCGGAAGAACGCACTGGATCTTAATGACCAGTCGGGCAAGAAAACACGACTTTCATTGTGGTTCACCCCGGGCAACGATGTGTTCGGATACATGACCCGAAGCCGCAGGATGATCGAAGCGATAGAACCCCTGCTCGACAGCGACAGTCCCGTGTGTCACTTTCATTCGAAGCTGATGCAGAAAGAACCACGAGTGGGTGGAGCCTGGGAATGGCACCAGGATTACGGATACTGGTATAAGAATCAGTTCATGTTCCCCGATCAGCTCATTAGTGTAATGATCGCGCTTACGACAGCCAACAAGCAGAATGGATGTTTACAGGTTATCAAAGGTTCACACAAGCTTGGACGTGTTAATCATGGATTTGCAGGTGAGCAGGTTGGTGCAGACATGGTGATGGTGAACAATGCACTGCAGACAATGCCGTTGGTCTATTGTGAGCTTGAACCAGGGGATGCATTGATCTTTCATAGTAATCTTCTTCATCGTTCGGAGGCCAATCTTTCGGAGCATCCGAGATGGTCGATCATATCATGTTATTGCTCGCAATCGAACCTTGCATACAATGAAACATCGACGGCATGGAAAGTGCCGGTTGATATTGTTCCCGATGAAGCGATATTAGAATGGGAAGCAGATACGCTCGCTAAGGCTGATTTCCTGAAAAAAGAAAATGATCCGGCGTTGAAAGAAACAGGTTGGGAGAAATAACTTGAAGATCTACACTAAAACCGGCGACGCCGGCACAACTGCTTTATTCGGAGGCAAAAGAGTTTCCAAAGCAGACTTGCGTATCGATACGTATGGGACGATCGATGAGCTGAATTCTTACGTGGGGTTATTGAGAGATCAGGAGATAAACAGAACAAGAAAAGATATCTTAATAGAAATTCAGGACCGCTTATTCACCGTTGGTTCCCTCCTGGCAACCGAGCCAGGCAATACGAAAGTGAAAGTCCCACAGCTTATTGAAGCGGATATCACGCGACTGGAAAAGGAGATCGATTCAATGGAATTAAAGCTCGAGCCGATGAAATTTTTTGTTCTCCCTGGCGGGCATCCTTCCGTTTCATTTGGGCACGTCGCACGAACTGTGTGCCGTCGTGCAGAGAGGCTGGTCATAGCATTGAACAACCAGGAGCAAGTTGATCCTTTAATAATTAAATACCTTAATCGTTTGTCAGATTATCTCTTTGTTCTTTGCCGGTTGATGACGAAAGAACTTAAGGCAGAGGAGATTCCCTGGAGGCCCAGGTTTTAGTGGGCAAGGACTCCCCTGTTCACATTCTCATTTCTCTTATCCCACTCGATCAAACCATCTTTCAGACGGATGATACGATGCGCATAGTGCGCAATGTCATCTTCGTGAGTCACCATGATGATGGTGTTTCCTTTGTCGTGAAGATCCTGGAATAGTCCCATGATCTCGTAAGAGGTCTTCGAGTCGAGGTTACCAGTGGGTTCGTCGGCAAGGATGATGGAAGGGTTATTGACCAGGGCGCGGGCGATGGCGACACGCTGACGCTGACCACCCGAGAGCTCATTGGGTTTGTGGTGTGAACGTTCGCCGAGGTGCACGTTTTCGAGTGCTGCCATGGCCATCTCGAGACGTTCTTCACGGCTGTAACCGGCATAGATCAGCGGAAGGGCTACGTTTTCGAGAGCAGATGCACGAGGCAACAGGTTGAACGTCTGGAATACGAAACCGATCTCCTTGTTACGCACCACGGCCAGTTCGTTTTCAGTCATTTCGCTCACCAGCTGGTTGTTGAGCATATACGTGCCACCCGAAGGCGTATCGAGGCACCCTACAATATTCATGAGGGTCGATTTTCCAGAACCCGAAGGGCCCATAAAGGCCACATATTCTCCCTTGTCGATCGAGATGGAGATATCCTGTAAGGCCCGGACGATGTTATCGCCCATTTTATATTCCCTGGAGATGTTCTGTGTTTCGATGATCTTCATGTGGTAAGGGATCGGATTTGTTAAAGGGTGAAACGGCCTCTGCCGCCTCAAAGTTTGCAAATTTTGACTAATAGACGCCGCGGTTCGTCAAATGTTTCACGCAAAGGGCGATTACCGAGTCGTCTTTCAGGATCCTGGTGTGGCCGAGGCCTTTGGTAACGTGTATCCGGGCGGCGGGGTAGGCCTTTTTAAGCTCGGTTGCATTCATTACATGCACGTCGCGGTCGTCTTCGTCCTGTATGGCGAGCAGGTCGAGCGGGGCCGGGAGGTGGCTGACCAGGTGGAGGGCTGCATATTCATCGAAGGGGCGGCCATATTTCCTGATGTGATACTGTGCGAAGTATTCGCCTGAAGCCGGGGAGGCGTTGATGGCATGACGGTAGTTGCCGACAACCTGCGAGCCGATGGTGGGCGTGGAGATCATGATGAGGCGGTGAAGCGGGAGGCCCATGGCGGCGGCATTCAGCATGGCGACACCGCCGAAGGAGTGGGCGATCACGCCGGTAAAGGGCCGCTCTTTTTCTTCAATTGTCTTGAAAACCTGGCAGAATTCGAGGAAGTCGGTTTGCTTCCCTTCCGACTTTCCATGTGCAGGGCCATCGAAGGCCACTACCTGGAAGCCGGCAGCCAGAAGTGCAGGAATGATCTTTCGAAACTGCCCGGCCCGGCCAGCCCATCCATGTACAAGCAAAACTTTCGGTCCCGACTCGCCCCATCGATAACACTGGATATATTTCCCCCCTACAGTTATCGAAAACTCTTTCGCAGTTTTCATGAAAGTCTTTTCGCTTTCGGGAGGCGTGTAATGAAATGGCGTATAGAAAACGTGAATGAAATACCGGTGCGCGAGAGCGGGAAAGATCTTTTCAACCTTTGGATATGCCCAACGGACAAACCGGATCGCCAAAGGTGTCTTATCTTTTTTCACACGTTCACACCTTGAATTCGAATTGAGATGTTTTGTATTCGAAGGTGGTAAGATCGTAAACTCTTTCTGTGTATTGAACCTTGTTCTGCTGATCGACCAATACAACCGTAGAGCACCTTGAACCGTAGTTGGGAGTTTTGATGAACATAGATGAAAGAGCACGTTCGAGCTCGGGACTAACACCGGTGTTGGGAAGATCTTCTGTAGCCCTCTCATCATCGTACAGAAAACTCATGAGATCCTCTGCGTTGATGTCGGACTTGCCGAGCAGTGGCGCCAGTTTCTTTTTTCCTTTGACAACTTTCGGCCATGGTGAGTCGAGCAGGTGATTGCTAAGACCATAAAGGCCATTGCTCAACTTTGTGATACCATCCTTGTAGTTGGAGATATACCAGAGCTCGTCGATCGTTCCCAGGATCATGTTGAAGCCATTGTACTGTGCGGCCTTTGCGCGAACGAGTTTCGTGTAGTCGTCGGCGTTTACTTCCTGTTCGAGGTAATCGGCAACAAGATGACCGCGCGATGGTGCGCCCTTCATGATGTGAGCGGGGTCGCGGTAGTTCGTGAGCATACTGATCTTGCCGCCGGTGCTCATTCCCATCCAGGTGCCGCCGGCTTCGAGGTCACGTCCGCCGACTACGTTCGGGAAGTCGTCCCAGTAACCGGCAGCGGCCGTGCGACGATTGTAGAACTCGTCCCGGTTCGAAGCTACGACCAGTTTGTAAATGGGATGATGATTAAGGGCGACGAAGATCAGGCACATGTAAAGTTTCGGGTTGAAGTCTGGAGTTATGTGCTATTCCTCTTCCCCCTCCATAAATAGTTCCAGCTGAGAAGGTAGTAATTGAAATGATTTTCTGTGCAATGGAGTGATCCCAAGTTTCTTTATTCCTTCCCTGTGTTCTTCGGTGGGATATCCCACGTTTGTCTCCCACCTGTACCCCGGGTATTGAGCCGCCATCTTTTCCATGAGCTCATCGCGATGGATCTTGGCAAGAACGGATGCGGCTGCTATCGAGAAAAATCTGCCGTCGCCTTTGATGATGCATTCGAACGGAATTTCACCGTAAGGTTTGAAACGATTTCCGTCGATGAGCAACAGTTCTGGTTTCATCGAAAGCTTGTCGAGAGCGAGATGCATGGCCTTGAACGAAGCGTTGAGGATGTTGATCTCGTCGATCTCGTCGTTGCTGACTTCGGCGACGGCCCACGCGAGGGCCGAAGTCATGATGTGCTCGCGAACTTCGAGGCGCTCGTCTTTGCTCATCTGCTTCGAATCGTTCAGTGATTTGTGGCGGAACTTTTTTGGGAGGATGACGGCGGCGGCAACCACGGGGCCCGCAAGACATCCACGGCCCACTTCATCGCAGCCGGCCTCAATTAGATCTTTGGTAAACGCCGAACGAAGCCTCACGGCGGAAAGATAATGATTCGTATAAAAACAATAGTTTTGCTTGATGAGCAGTGATCAAAAAAATCCCTGGACTACACTCTCTGCCCGTGAAATTTACGAGAACCGTTGGATCAAGGTCACCGAGTTCCAGGTGATCAACCCTGCGGGTGGCCGTGGCATCTACGGAAAAGTACATTTCAAAACCCGGGCAGTCGGCATAATCCCTTACGACACCGATGGAAACACGTGGCTCGTAGGCCAATGGCGCTATACGCTCAATGAATGGAGCTGGGAAATTCCCGAAGGTGGTAGCAACCCCGAGGAAGAACCGCTGATCTCTGCACAACGCGAGCTGCGTGAAGAGACAGGCCTTGCAGCTAACCGGTGGACGATGATTCAACGTACGCACCTTTCAAACTCCGTTTCCGACGAAGAAGGATTTTTGTATCTCGCCGAAGGCTTAACCGAGGGAAAAAATGAACTCGAAGAAACCGAGGCAGACATGCGCGTGTGGAAACTTCCGTTTCGTGAAGCGCTGCAGATGGTAACCGACGGAAAGATCACCGACAGTCTTTCGGTAATGGGACTTCTCGCTGTGGCCAGAATAAAAAGCATATGACATCCAAACCTGTTCGCGACTCACAGACGACGATCACAGAACTGATGATCCCCTCCTACGCTAATTTCGGTGGAAAGATCCACGGAGGAATTATATTGTCGTTGATGGACAAAGTTGCTTACGCGGCAGCGAGTAAACACGCGGGTACTTACTGTGTTACGGTGAGCGTCGACCGGGTCGATTTTCTTCAGCCTGTTGAAGTGGGCGAGCTTGTTTCATTGCACGCGTCGGTAAACTACGTTGGAAGAACTTCGATGATCGTCGGCATTCGGGTGGAAGCATTGAATGTGAAGACGTCGATAGTGAAGCACACGAACTCATCATATTTCACCATGGTGGCAAAAGAAAATGACAAGCCCACCGAAGTGCCTGCATTGATCCTTCAGAGCGAAGAAGAAGTGAAGAGATTTATTGAAGCGATGAGATTGAAAGAGATCCGGAGCAAGGTGAAAGAGGAGATGGATGATGCAAAGTCGAAGATCGAGGTGAAGAGAGCATCAGAAATTTTGAAAAACGAACGCTGTATTATCCAATACTGATATGACAAAAACCCTTTCTGTTCTTGCTCTGTTCATTTCGATAACTGCTTCCGCGCAATACCCCATCCTTACCCAACGCGACCAGGCGAAAGTGATCGATGAACTTCTTGACGACAGGCTTCATAATCTCCTTCCCCAACTGATGCGACGCGAAGGCTTCGACATGTGGGTGGTGATATCGAGAGAATACAACGAAGACCCCGTAATTAAAACCATGCTGCCCGCCACGTGGATGGCCGCACGAAGGACAACGATGCTGGTGATGTTCGACCCCGGTCCAGGGAAAGAGCTCGAATATCTTGCTGTTTCCCGTTACGATGTCGGCAAGGTATTCAAACGTGCATGGAATCCCGATGAGAAACCCGACCAATGGGGACAACTCGGACAAATCATTGCAGACCGCAAGCCAAAAAAGATCGGCATCAATAAGGCGCCGTATTGGGGCCATTCCGATGGGCTTACCGCCAACGACTACGACGAACTGATGAAAGTAGTACCAGCAGATCTTAGTTCGCATGTAGCATCTGCCGAAAAACTTTCTGTAGCGTGGCTCGAAACGCGTTCGGAAAAAGAGATGGCCATCTATCCCCAGATCTGCAAGATCGCACACGACATTATTGCTGAAGGATTTTCAGAAAAAGTGATCAAGCCTGGTGTAACAACTACCGAAGACGTTACCTGGTGGTTCCGCGAGAAGATCAAAGAAATGAAACTCGACACCTGGTTTCACACATCTGTATCACTGCAACGAAACGAACCCGAGACCATTACCTCGAAACGCCCGCAGCCCCTGGTGATCATGCCCGGCGATTTCCTTCATGTCGATTTCGGTATCACGTACCTTCGGTTGAACACCGACACCCAGGAACACGCATATATTTTGAAACCCGGTGAAACGGATGTCCCTGCGTTCCTTAAAGAAGCTTTCAAGAAAGGCAACCGCCTGCAAGATATTCTCACATCGAATTTTAAAGAGGGCCGTACGGGTAACGACATCCTGAAAGCTTCGCGCGACCAGGCGATCGCCGAAGGCATTACCCCTTCGATCTACACCCACCCGATCGGCTATCATGGCCACGCAGCGGGATCCACCATTGGTATGTGGGACATGCAGGACGGTGTGCCATTCAATGGCGAGTACCCGATGCATTACAAGACCGCATATTCGATCGAGCTCAACTGTACCGTAAACATTCCCGAGTGGAAGAAGGACGTGAGGATCATGCTCGAAGAAGATGGTTATTTTGACGAGACGGGTTTTAAATACATCGACGGTCGTCAGCAAGAAATATTTCTCGTGCCCCGCCCGCAGATGAAAAAGTAGTTATGAAAATTTTAAAGCGGATACATACAGCTTATGGCGTGTTGATGTTCAGCTTGCTGTTCCTCGTGTTGTTTCCGTTCTTAATGATCCCTATTCTTTTTCCGAAAGCATTCAAACTAATCGGAATTCTTAATCGCATTTGGGCAAAGCTCACATTCATCCTGAGCTTCTTCCCATATCGTGTGGAGGTGCGTGGCAAGCTCGACAAGGATCAACAATACATTTTTTGCCCGAACCACTTTTCATATGTCGACATACCAACGATGGGGCTGAATCCTCATAACGCGATATTCGTGGGGAAGAACGAGATGGAAAAGATCCCGTTGTTCGGGTTCATGTATCGAAAACTTCACATTACCGTCGATCGTTCGAAGCTGAAGAGCCGGTTTAACACGATGGTGAAGACCCTCGAAGCGCTTGACGAAGGGAAGAGCCTGGTGATCTACCCGGAAGGTGGTATCATTTCTACTACGCCACCGAACCTTGCGCCCTTTAAAGACGGGGCGTTCAGGGCAGCTATCGAAAAACAAATACCCATTGTGCCCGTCACTATTCCCCACAATTGGATAATTTTGCCCGACGGAGAGTCGGGTGTGAACTGGGGACTGATCACCGTTATCTTTCACGAACCAATAAATACAGCGGGACGTACGCTGGACGACATCGGGACGTTAAAAGAAACAGTGCGGGAAGTACTCACAACCGAGCTCGCCAAGCAGAACAGCCCCGCTATGATCATGGCATGATCGTATGAAGATCGACAAGGAAACATTAAATAAGCTCGCTCACCTTTCGCGACTCGAGATCAGCGAAAAGGATGAACCCAAAATGCTCAGGGAGCTGAGTGCCATCGTTACGTTCGTGGAAAAACTCAACGAAGTAAACACCGATGGTGTGGAACCGCTCACAACCATGTCGCAAGAGATCAATGCATTGAGGGAAGATGAGCCTGGTGAGCACCTCAGTCACGACGAAGCGCTCAAGAATGCGCCCGCGAAAGACAAAGATTTCTTCAGGGTTCCTAAAGTACTCGAATAACCCTCACGCAGGCTGAATGTGGACGCTTCAATTCTGGCAAAACTGGCCCCGCGGTAATCGCATTTTCTTCCTGGTCTTTTCCGCAGTATTCATTGCCACCATCGCCGGCATGTGGATCTCATTCTTCTTTGAGCCCGCCCCCGCCATTACCCTTCGCACCGTTCGCGAAGCACAACTCGACGAGATTGCCGTTGACCGTTTCGTTAAAGGTCCATTCGATTTTACTGTTACCGGAAATAACTATGTGATCCTGCAGCGCGAGCTGGGCAGCGTGTTACAAACAGCTCCCGAAGTTGGTCATGTGTATGTGGTGATGCTCGCCATTTTCGTTATCGGTATGCTGGCCGTCATTTCCACCTTGGGCAGATTCTACTACCTCGTGGGCATGGGGATCTTTATCCTGTTCGTCACAAGTTTAAGCCCAGAAGTACTTGGTGTGTTTGGTAGCTACGGAAAAACATTTACTGTAATGATACTGGCGCTCTACGGGCTCCCGAGCTTTTGGTTATTTTACTTTTCGCCAACCACATCGTTCAGTCGAAGGATATTGGTCTTCGCGGCGGTAACCGTACTCATCGCCCTGATCATAAATTTCTTCAGCACCAGCGATCTGCCCTTCCTTCACGTGGCAACTTATGCAGCCCAGGGTGGCCTTGTTGCCTGTGGGCTCTTTATCGTTACCGTAGCACATGAAATTATTGCAGGCTTCGTGTTCGTGGTTACACAGAACACAAAGTCGGGCAAAAGTCTTAATCACTTTTTGATCATCTCGGTCATCTACCTCGTCAATCTTGCGCTGGCTTACTCGGTACGGTTTGGATTCATTCAATGGAATCTTATCACGATCGATCTTTACCTGTTGCTTACGATCTCCGGGATCCTCGGTGTGTGGGGAATCCGTCAAAGAGAAAAGACCTATGAAGGAATTGTCGATGCCAATCCACATGCCGTTTTCGCATTCCTGCTGGTTGGTGCGTTTGTGTTCGCCACCATCGCTATGTTCATGCTCAACGCAAACGATACGGCGCTATCGGCAATAACCGACATCATAATTTTTGCACACGTCGGCTTCGGCCTGATCTTTCTCA
>DASRSO010000160.1:0-8401 GCA_035656375.1 Cyclobacteriaceae bacterium
AGAGTAGAAGACAGATTGGAAACGTCAAAGATGATTTCATAAGGTCGCTTATATCCGCAGAATGACGTAAAGAAATTGCCCTAAACCTCCGCACCTTTGTTAGAGAAACCAATCGTCACGCGGTGAAATTTGTCTTCGTAAGTGTATGTCAATGTATACATATATACTTCACAGATCGCTTTAACTATTGGAAGACCGAGTCCAAGTGATTCGGATTGTGGATTGCCTTTAACAAACCTCCCGAAGAGTTGATCCAACCGGTTTCGTGGACGATCCCCCATATTTGAAATTACTATTTCATTCTTTTCCACAGCAACCATGATAACACCAGGGGAATGATTGTGCTTGATCGCGTTATTTAAAAGGTTCTCGACAAGAATCTCGGCGAGATACCTGTTCATTTTTATGTAAAGTCTTTCCTGTAGACACCGAACCAACTTAATACTCTTCATTGCTATCAATTCCTCGAAATTTTCAAGACTGTGTATGAGCAAATCATTAACGCAAATGTCTTCCACGACGTGGAATTGGCGGTTCTCTATTCGTGCAAGGATCAGTAATGCTTCGTTTAGCTTCGACAGCCTGTTCGCAGCAGCAGTTGCTCCGCTTATTGATTGCATTTGTCTTTCGGATAATACTGGCGATTGAATAAGCACTTCCATCTCGGTCTTTATGATAGCAAGCGGAGTTTGGATTTCGTGTGATGCATTTTCAATAAACTCCTTTTGTATGGTGAACTCATGATTGATCTTAGTCGTCATCCTTTCGATACACGAGGCAAGTTCATTGAACTCGGTAATAGAATTCCGTTTCAACGTCAACGCTTCATGTCTGTCCAGCTTATACTCATTCAAAGTATCTAACATTTCGTAAAACGGCCGCCAAAGCCTCTTCGAGAGTCTGTGATTTATGATCGTCAGCGATGCTACAAAGGCGAGAAATAATACGACCTCCAATGCCACTACCCCGGCAACGATCTCCTTCTGTTCTATGATTGCCCGGCGGGTTTGAACTTTGTAAAGCTTCCCTTTATTGGCGACAGGGAATGTCAGTTGGCGAAAGGGTATGAATTTACGTTCAACTGAGTCATAAATCGCGGTGTCTGACAGGATCTCCAGGGGAAGCTTCGAGTTTGATGAAACTATGCTCAACGTATTTGCCGAATAATTTTGGTAGAATATTACACTGTCAGTCCGGGAGAGCTGCTTCTCAAGATAGTTACGACGTTCTCTTAGTTTATAGGTAAGATGATTATCGATGATGCCTTTAAACAATAAATAAAAAAGGATTCCACCCAACAAGAATACTATTAGTGATACCGCTAAAAAGTAACGATTTGTTTTAATGAGTAGCTTCAAATTTCTCCGAATTTATATCCTAAGCCATATACGGTTTGCACATAATCCCTGGAACCATGATCGAGCAACTTTTTGCGCAAATTGCTGATGTGATTATATATAAAATCATAAGAATTGACCGAATCGGTATAATCACCCCAAAGATGTTCGGCAATCGATTCCTTTGTAACGACTTTTCCCCGGTTCGCCACAAAGAACAACAGGAGGTTAAATTCTTTTCGTGTAAGAACAACCTGAGTTTGGTTTACATACACGTCAAATGAATCTGGAATAATTTTTATTTCATTGAAGGCTACCTCTTTGCTTCCACCGAATTTTCGTCGCCGTAAAATCGACTTGATGCGCGCATTCAATTCGGAAAGGTGAAATGGTTTGGTTAGATAGTCATCGGCTCCAAGCTCAAGCCCTTGTACCTTGTCTTCGAGAGAATTTCTTGCTGAAATAATAATTACGCCGGCATGTGGACTTGACGCCTTGAGCGCATGTACAAGATCAAGACCATTTCCACCAGGCAAGCCCAGGTCGGCGATGATGCAGTCGTATTGATATAGAAATATCTTTTCGGAGCCTTCCGCGAATGTGGTTGCCTCTTCGCAGATGTAGCCAGCCGATGTTAGATAGGAGACAGCCGAACGCAACAATGTTTCTTCATCTTCAATAATGAGGACCTTCATTCACCAATTATAGGACAAGATTCTCATGTAATACTCACAAGCAATTGGCAGCGGTGCGAAATCGGCGTTTAAAGGCGGATACCAGGGGTTTTCTCCAGGTTGAGGATTTCTTGAGAATCACCTTTTAGTTTCACGCGGAACGCGATTAGTTGACCCTCTTCATCAATATATCAGAATCCGAATTAAACAAGTTCGAAAGCCTCGAAGGAAGTTTGCGTGAACTTTCCTCCAGAGTAACCGAGAACGGATCGTCCAAAAGTTTTAGACCGCTGCCCGGGAAATTGATCCAGTTTATTAACTTATTAGGACAACGGGGAGTGGTTTACGAGGTGAGCAGTACCTCCAACCTGCCTGCTGACCTTTAGCATCGATTACTCATTTTTTGCTAAAGATCAAGGCGGCGCTTCCGGTGGAGGGAATTAAAAGCTATTGTTATCGTGAAAAGCTGATAAACACCATCACTCACTCCTTAAACTCTTCACCGGGTTCGCCATCGCAGCTGTTAACGACTGCCATCCCACCGTGAGTAATGCTATAATTAATGCGATCGCTCCCGATAATATAAAAATTCCAGCACTGATTCCTGTACGATAGGCAAAATTCAGCAACCACTGCGACATTGAATAGTATGTGATCGGCACTGCCAACACAAGACCGATTATCACGAGCTTCGCAAAATCTTTGCTGAGCAACACCACGATACCTGCTACTGATGCGCCCGATATTTTCCTGATACCGATCTCTTTCTTTCGTTGCTGCGCTGTAAAAGCAACCAGCCCAAATAGTCCGAGGCATGCGATGAAAACGGTCATACCTGCGAAAATGCTGAAGAGCTTTGCGAACCGACGATCGTTCTTGTATTGAAGATCAAAGCCTTCATCCACGAACGAATATTGAAAAATATTTGCCGGGAACATTGTCTTGTACAAAGATTCCACCTTTTCGATAATCTCATTAGTCATGTTTGCTTCGAAACGGATCGACACTTGTTGGCCGCCACGAGTTGCGCCAAACACAACGTTCTGTTGTTCTTCGTGCGCAGACGACCATCTGAAATCTTTATATACACCGATGATCCTTGCTCGATTCCCGCCTATATCGAGCAACTCACCAATAGATTCTCCAGGTGTATTATAACCAAGATGTTTGGATGTGGACTCATTTACAACCACCAGCCAGGATAGGGAATCGCGCAGTGTTACATTGCTGAAATCACTTCCGGCGAGAAGTTCCAACCCGTAAAGTTTAGAGAATGCCGAGTCGATATACGTAGCAACGCCGCGAAGTGAGTTAGATGGATCGTCTGTAGCTTTTCTTATCGCAGCACCATTCCAGTTAAAACCCCTGCCGGGTAAAGACGACGACAATGCGACGCGCTCGATGCCTGGTATACGACGTATCTCGTTGGCGAATGTCCGGATCACTTCACCGCGATTGATATCAGAACTAAGCACACGTGGCGCCCGAACCGACACGACCTTGTCCAGGTCGAGACCAAGATCCATTTTTTGCATGAAATCGAGCTGATCGTAAACTATTGCTGTGCCGGAGATCAATACAATACAGGCGGTGAACTGTAGAACCACCAACGCCTTGCGAAGAGTAAAGCCTTTGTTACCTGTTAGAACTTTTCCCTTTAATACGGAGGCCGGACGGAACGACGACAGCACAAATGCCGGGTATAATCCCGCAAGGAGAGTACCACTGAACAACATACCACTTATTGCCAGCAGAAATAATGGTTGGATCCATTGTTCGACGGCAAGATGTGTTTCAGCGAGATTATTAATGTACGGCAATACGGCAGCCGATATCGCCAAGCCGATAATCAGTGCAGCGATGTTCGTGAAAGCAGATTCGAAAATAAACTGTATGATCAACTGCTTTTGTTTTGCGCCGATAGATTTTCTCACTCCTACTTCTTTCGCACGGTTCATGGCGCGAGCGGTTGCAAGATTGATATAATTAACAAGTGCGATAATGAGTGTGGCAAGACCAACCACGAGGAAGAAGTAAACGGTGCGATAGCTTCCGGTAACGGTCGTGCCTGCACCTTCTATTTTTGAATTGAGATGCACGTCGGAAAGTGGCTGCAGGTTGAGTGCACCACGTCCGCCTTGTTGTTTGAATACATCACCGCGGTGCTTCAGATAAACGGCGGTCATTTTTTCCTGCAGAGTGGCGAGATCAGCCTGGGGGTGAACCTGTACGTAGGTTGTGAAGTTATTCCAGCTCCAGCCGCCCTCCGGTTCGTTCACATAGTCTTCACCTTTCAAAAGATCTTCCATAGGAAGAAGCATGTCGAACTGAAGGTTTGAATTTCTCGGAACGTTTTCAAAGATGCCTGCGACCGTAAAACTTTTGCGGATGGCACCCACTACTTCTATCACCTGACCTTCTGCTCTTTCATTCCCAAAATATTTTGCTGCGGCAGCTTTTGAGAGCAACACTTTACCACTCGAAAGATCAGGCTCCGATGACGAAGCCATAGGGAAAGAAAACATTTTCAGAAAAGAAGGATCGGCATACAAAGCGTTATTTTCTTCGAACACATCGCCGGGCCTTGCAGGTATAACGACCACGGCTTGCTCGCTGGCTAACCTGGCAACATCGACGATCTCGGGAACACCACCTTTAAGTGCGGGCGATAGCGCCTGTGCTGTATACGCATGGCCCTGGTCGAGTTTATCATCGCCGCGGGCGAAACTCTGCAACACGCGATACAGCGTCGGTTCATTTTTGTGAAACCGGTCGAACGATGTTTCGAAGGTGATGTATTGGAAGATGATGAGACAACATGCCATCCCGATAGAGAGTCCGACGATGTTGATGGCAGAGAAGCTGTGACCGCGTACGACGTTGCGGTAAGCAGTTTTCAGGTAATTTTTTATCATAGGCAGGGGTAAGTTCGCAATAAAGATGCCATCAGGATGATTCGAAAGCGTTTAAAAAGATGAGCTGCCTCGGACTTAATGTGCGTATTTGGGAAGATAGTGCGCGGAAATGGGATCGTAGATTTGGTCTTTAACGCTGTCGTAACGCCTCTACGGTTACGATCGTTAGCGTTGAGTGGGGTCACAAGGTCCCCAAGAAGTTGGAGGTTTGACGCTGGATGCCCCTTCTTTTGAAATCATCGGCCGAACGGATTTAAAGGTCGATATAACCTTGCCTCAATGGCCCAAAGTTTCGGAACTTGTATCTCCCGGATCATCTAATCCAGCTTGAAAGAACTGCTCCTTTATACCATATATCTTTTTCCCGGTCAGGGTGCCGACGAGCGCCTGTTTTCGGCATTGACGTTTAACGAAGGTTACAAGGTTGTAAACATCAGGTATCCGGAACCTCGTCACGGCGAGACAATGGCCTCGTTCGCCGAAGCTATCAAACCACAGATCAATGTAAACGAAAAGTATATTTTCATCGGCGTGTCGCTCGGAGGCATGATCATCAGCGAGCTTGCAGCAATCACAAACCCCGAAAAGGTTATTCTAATATCAAGTGCAAAGTGCCGCGGCGAGCTTCCCCGTTTGTATCGGTTACAAGGGCGGCTGCGCATCAACAAGGCGGTGCCCGGAAGTCTTACACGCTATGGAGCTATTCTTCTCCAGGGCATTGTGGAACCCGACAGTTGGACCAACCGCGAAATTTTTCAGGACATGCTGAAAAGGAAAACGCCGGTGTATTTCAAACGCACGGTCGACATGATCGTTAACTGGAATAGAAAAATTCCCATGGAGAATGTTGTGCACATTCACGGAACGGGAGATCATACGCTTCCAATTCGTTTAGTGAAGCCCGATTATACTGTCAAGGGCGGCTCGCACATGATGGTGCTCACGAAGGGAGCGGAGATAACCAAGCTGGTTAATGAAATTTTGATGCAGGGGAATAGCCGTTAAGAGGAGAAGAAAAGGGCCCCGGGACATTAACGTCAGAAACCTTGGCTGTCACGAGCCACGTTTGATTGCCTGAAAAATCTTCTTACCGGCCCCGTCAGAATGACACATCAAAAATGTCAGTTCTTCCCGGTCATTAGCTTCCGCACGATATTTGCGTAGCGATTTTTGAACCTATTTTTTTAGAAAAGGCCATGGATAAAAACCGAAACAATGGTCTTTCTGCAAGGCAGCAGACCATCTATCATCCCGGAACTGCCACACTAAAGACGGGCTGTTCCTTTACAATACTAATGTCACTGACCGTCATGATGGCGATTGGATCATTGACAGTGTCTTGTCAACCAGGTCGCAGCAAGGAGACGGCATACCTCGCGAAAGACAGCGTCGCGTCGTCCGATAGCCTCAAGAAGCCGGATGTAAAGATTCAGGTGAACAGAAAATATGACGACAAAGGAAACCTTGTCGCCTTTGATTCCACGTACTCATCATTTTATTCCAATGTTCAGGGCGACACTGTCCGGATGGACAGCCTCATGAAAAGCTTTGACACTTATTTTGGTCGTCAGCACTCCCGGTTGTTTGATCAACAATTCAACAAGCTGTTCTTCAACGATTCGCTCGCATACCCGGATTTTTTTCACCAGGATTTCTTCATGAAGCGATATGAGCTTAATGACCGGTATCTGCGTGGCATGATGCACCGGATGGACTCGATCAAGAACAGGTTTTACAACGAGACTGATAAGCTATCAATGTCGAAACGCAAAGAATAGCATGTATGTACAACGAGAAAGTGGCTTTAATTACAAGTAAAACAATGTTTAACAAATCAAAAAAAGGAGGTTTTATGACTTCATTAATGAAAACAAATGAACAACTAACTTCATCGATGCCGTCATTGCTAAGTGATTTCTTTGCAGACGATTTCTTCAGGTTGCCATTCCTGTCATCAAGATTTCAAGGCGCAACGCTTCCTTCTGTTAACATAAAGGAAACGGATGATGCGTTCCAGGTTGAGGTGGCAGCACCTGGAATGAAGCGCGAAGATTTCAAAGTGGAGTTGGACAACAATGTGCTGCGCATATCATCAGAGAGCCAGAGCCAGGGAAATGACAAAGGAGATGCGTACTTGCGCAAGGAATTCAGCTACCAGGCGTTCGAGCGGACCTTCGAACTGCGTGGCGATTATGTAGAAAGCGGCGGGATCCAGGCCCGCTACGCAGATGGAATTTTACAGATCAATCTTCCAAAGAAGGAGCAGGTCCGTAAAAAACCCGCAAGGCAAATAAAGATCGCCTAGCCAGAAAAGGCGGGCTTTGACTGCCCGCCTCGTTTTCTTTTAATCAAAACTTAAAGACATGGAAGCGTATTCAACTCTTTCCGACAGCCAGCAGCAAACGGATAGAAAGTCAAACAAATTTTTTGAATACTATAAGACCGTTCTCGATAAAGTAAGCTTTGATTATGACCTGTTTGCGAAAGAATATCGTAAGGCCGTTAACCTTCTCACTTCGGAGGAGACAGCCGCGTTGAACGACTGGATAAGATCCAGACGTTTGAATTTTTGGCGCGACTCAGCGTGAGTGAGAGAATCCCGGGTTTAACCCCGGGATTTTTTTGTTTATTGATCCAATGTCCATGAGGAAGATTATTGGAGATCCGTGACACCATATTCGATTTAGTGATACAAGTGCAACCCAATAAGGCAGGCTCAACAGTAAGCGAACTACAATATTACTCGAATCGCCAATCAAACATCCATCTCATACCCCGACTAAATCCCCCGATATAGGCATTGCCGTGGTCATCATTAATATGATCAGTTCTGAAGACCAGGTTGTTTGTCTGATGCGTTTGATAAAGGTAATTTTTGAAGATCGCAAAATCTGCCTGCATATCCGCAGCAACGTCCTCAAGATAGCCGTATGCGACATCCGATGACGCCAGGTAGAGCCTCTTGTTTGAGAGATCCCTGGTTAACAGCGTGTCGTTTTTTCCGTAAATCTCTTTTAAACCTGGGTCGATCGATATGTATCCATTAAATAGCATCGGGTTATTCAGCAACGTGTAAATTACAAACACACCCCCGTGAGAATGCCCTACTATGTATCTCTTTTGACTTGCTTTAAAATTTTTCTCTACAAAGGGGATCAGTTCGCTGGCTAAAAATTTTGAGAAGTACTGTGCCTTCCCGCCGCGATTCTCGGGCAAGTAGTCGCGTTGACGTGCTTCACGGGTGGGATTCGCGACTCCGATCAGAATTGCCTTCGGAATTTTAGTGGAGATGCTGAAATAAGTAAAGATGCTTTGAGCAACATCAAAACGGTATTCCGCATCCAGTACATAAATGACGGGAAGTTGGGCCGACATCGTATCATAACCAACGGGTAACGACACGAAGATCTGTCGTTGCTCCTTAAGCAGATCTGATTTAAGCACATATATCTGCCCGCTTTCCCTGGGGCCGCTC
>DASRSO010000161.1:0-15235 GCA_035656375.1 Cyclobacteriaceae bacterium
GGATCTCATCCATTGCAGGCGCAAATCTCTTCTGAACCTTTCTGTTTGTAAGGATCTCTTCCTTCTTCCACAATCCCGACTGAATACCAGCAAGGTACGCTGCGCCGAGTGCTGTTGATTCGATCACTTCGGGACGTTCCACTTCGGTACCGAGGATGTCGGCCTGGAACTGCATGAGTATGTTGTTCGAGCTCGCGCCTCCATCGACCTTCAGCGCCGACAGTTTCAACCCGGAATCTTCTTCCATGGCAGTGAGAATGTCTTTGGTCTGGTAGGCCATCGACTCGAGTGTTGCTTTGATGATGTGATCTTTCCCTGTGTCGCGGGTGAGACCGAAGATGGCGCCGCGTGCGTACATGTCCCAATACGGTGCACCGAGCCCTGCAAAAGCTGGAACGACATACACTTCGTTCGACCCCAATGCTTTGGCAGCGAAATATTCGGAGTCTTTGGATTGATCGATGAGATGAAGTCCGTCGCGAAGCCATTGCACAGCTGCGCCGGCAATAAACACGCTGCCTTCGAGTGCGTAGTCGACTTTGCCGTCGAGTCCCCAGGCGATGGTGGTGATCAGACCATTCTTCGACTTACGGATCTCGGTACCGGTGTTCATCAGCATGAAGCAACCAGTGCCGTATGTATTTTTTGCAAGACCCGGTTCAAAGCAACCCTGGCCAAACAAGGCGGCCTGTTGATCGCCTGCTACGCCACAGATGGGGATCGAAGCGCCATCGAATGCCCATGTGCCGAAATCGGAAGCAGATGGCTGAACATCGGGCAACAGTGATGCGGGGATGGTCAGCGCCCGCAGAAGTGCATCATCCCACGAAAGGCTGCGGATGTTATAGATCATTGTCCGCGATGCATTCGAGTAGTCGGTTACGTGCGACTTACCATTAGTGAGTTTCCAGATGAGCCACGTGTCGATCGTACCGAAGGCGAGCTCTCCATGTTCGGCGCGTTCGCGCACACCTTTCACGTTGTCGAGTATCCACTTGATCTTGGTGCCGGAGAAATAGGAGTCAATGACGAGACCTGTGTTCTCGCTTACGTATTCAGAGAAACCTTGCTTCTTGAGATTCTCACACTCGGGTGCGGTTCGTTTGTCCTGCCACACGATGGCGTTGTGCACAGGCATGCCCGTCTTGCGGTCCCAGATAACGGCAGTCTCGCGCTGGTTGGTGATTCCAATTGCAGCAATTGACGAAGCCTTGATCTTGTTCTCGGTGATTACTTTAATGAGAACACTGTGTTGAGTTTTCCAGATCTCTTCGGGATCGTGTTCAACCCATCCGGGCTTTGGAAATATTTGAGTGAATTCTTGTTGGGCGATCCCTTTTATTTGGCCGGAGTTGTCGAAGAGGACAGCGCGGGAGGAAGTTGTACCTTGATCTAATGCGATGATGTATTTGTCACTCATAAATTTTAGGCGGCCACTGATGGGAATTAAATATTAAACTCTTGAACGATAAATGATAAATATCCCTGGCAACATTTCGTGCGTGGGCGCTTACCTCAACATTTAATATTTAACGTTTAATATTTTGTGTTCCTTCAATTAAACAATAATCTAAATATAAATGCGCCTAGTGCCCCGCCAACAATAGGTCCTACTATTGGTATCCAGGCATATCCCCAATCAGAGCTTCCTTTCCCGTGTATCGGTAATATCGCGTGCGCGATTCTTGGCCCCAGATCTCTAGCAGGATTGATCGCAAACCCCGTTGTTCCTCCAAGACTTAAACCAATTGCAATGATCAGTATCCCGACAACCAGTGGTTTCAATCCCATACTGAATTCATTCCCGCCAAGGAAAAGAAGACCGAGTATCAGAACGGCTGTCGCAATGATCTCACTGATAAGGTTTGAGATCGGGCTGCGCAATGCCGGGCCGGTTGAAAATACTGCAAGCTTCGCGGCGGCATCCGACGTTTCCTTCCAGTGCGGGAGGTAGTGAAGCCACACGACCACAGCACCACAAAAACCACCAGCAACCTGCGCAAGAATGTAACCAACCACCTGGTCGGAAGGAAAACTTCCGTCGATCAGGAGCCCGATCGTGACGGCAGGATTAAGATGCGCACCGCTAAAAGCTCCTACCGCAAACACGGCAAGAGTTACGGCCAGTCCCCAGGCTACCACCACCGTAAGCCATCCGGCATTCTCTGATTTGGTCCTTTTTAAAACGACACCAGCAACCACTCCATCGCCAAGGACGATGAGCAGCATTGTTCCGAAGAACTCGGCTAAGTATGGGTTCATAATATTAGTTTGGAGTCAAACTATTTCATTGCTGAGACAGCCTTCCGTGTCTTGACATTGTTCAGGATGAATTCCCCTACCATCTTTCCCTGCAACTTCCCATTATCACATGCCGCGCGGTAGTGAATGCCTCCGTACATCCTGCTCTCGGCAGCTTCCTGGGCGGCATGCTCAAATGATTTGAAGCTCCGTGCTGTCATCCCGTATTCAACTTCGGTAGAATCGGTAAACGCAAAGTTGTCGCCGAATATACCGGTGAGAGCAACAGCTGCGGATGCAGAGATCACGCTGTGCCCGCTGGTGTATTCCGGGAACGGAGGTGTTTGCAACATGGGTACCCAGTTCTCATCGATGTACTGGTTGATGTATGTTTCTGGACGGATCACTTTACTGCGATACTTCTCGTCCCAGCAACTGATAAATCCGTCAACTAACGACAATGCCACACGAGCATATACTTCCGCAGATTGAACAATGGTTGCATTAGACTTGCGGCAGGCAACTGCGGTAATGTTCATCCAGTGACCACCGGGAGATATCTTCTTGGTGGCGAACATCACGTGACCGCGAACATTCATCACGAAAGGATTGCAATCCCAGAAGCTGGCGATCTCTTTTTGTTCCTGGGTAAGACCTTTGCCGAGGTCGTAAACTTCTTGTGCTTCTTTAAAGAACTGGCTTTTCTTATCGATAGCAAATTTCACAGCTGGCTCCGGACGGAACTGGGCAGCAGAGTCGAGTACGAATGGACGGATCTTGTTCCAGTGTGGTTCGACGGCGTCCATGTATGCGGGAGGTGTCGGCTTCCATGTTGCGGGATCGCTGAGGATCGTGTACTTGGGGAACGAACGTGTTTGTTTGTAGTTGTCTTTTCCAGACCACTTGATAACACGGTCTGCTACTTTTATCCCATACTCGATCGAACGATCGTAAACTTCTGTCGGAACACCTGCGTCGCGAAACTCTTTCAACATCTTTTGATGGAAGGCTTCGATCTCAGGCTCCGAAAAAACCAACGTCTTGCCGATCTTCATGTAAGCTTCGACAGAGGCGAGAGGAAAACAATATTCGAGTGCGGGATCGGGCTGTGGAATGCTGTCGAGACCGTTCAATTGTCCAGAGACGGATTCGAACGACGGATCCAGGTGGCGAATAGCTTCGTAGCCCGCAACACTGGCATATGTATAAATACGACTTGCAACTGGTGGCGAAAAGATGTCGTGAACGATACGATCGGTGATCTGTTTCACCGATCGATGAATGAATTCAGGGTCTTCTACCTTTGCTTTGTACGATTGCTCATTTTCCGAACCGCACGTTGCAGCGCAGAGTGGAAGAGATAAAACCAAGACACGAATAGCAAACCTGAGTTTCTTCATTTGAGGGGACATTCCTTCAAATTTAAAATTAATTCTTGAACGTCCGTTCGTCAATACCTGCTCCTTTTATCTCGAGAGTTTTCCAACCGGCAGGCAGTTTTGTCTTTAACTGGCTGATCCCCGCGTCGTTAAGCTGAAGGCCTCCGAAGCCGAAGATTACCGCCTGCAAAAATCCACCTGCACCCGTTGCGAAATAAGGATTCGTGCCCCCGGCTGTTTCGGCAATGACACCGAAGGGCGGCACCTCGTTTGGCTTGTACGCCTTCGCAAACCATTCGGCTGCCTTGGCGGTGTTGCCCATACGGGCAAACAACAATGCGAGTACCGAGCTGCCCATCGCGGGCCCTTCGGGCGACATGCGTGGTTCATAATATTTAAGGTCTCTCTCTACTTGTGCTTTGTCCGACACGATGTCGAGCGGGAATGCCAGGAGGTTCACATCGGCTTGTTTGATCATCACGCCGTCGTAGGTCGCATTCTCTTTCGTAGTGCCATCTTCGAACTTGAGTATCGGAATATTCTGGGCAACATGATCCCAATCGGGATTCGGGGCGATGCCGAGTTCCTTCGCTGCCTGGGTGGCGTATCGAAGCACGGTGATCGCCATACCGTTTGTGAATGCGTTGTTGTCGATGTTCTCCTGCCATTCGTTGGCACCGATCACATTATTGATCTCATACTTACCCGGACCTTTTCGCTCGACGCGGCTGGCCCAGAAGTCTGCGACTTCTTTCAACATAGGATATCCGCGATCGCGGAGCCAGATCTTGTCTTTTGTCACCTGGTAATATTTCCAGAAGGCCCAGCCGATACACCCTGTGATGTGATGCTGGAATGGACCGGTCAGTGCCCATACCGGGGTATCTTCGGAGCCTTCATCGGACGACTCCCACGGGAACATGGCTCCCTGGTAACCGTGCGAGAATGCGTTTTGCCTTGCGGCGGGAAGTCGTTCGAAGCGGTACTCGAGAATTGATTTCGCAATGGCGGGCTGAAGAACGAGCAACGGTGGATACATCCAAAGTTCGGTATCCCAGAACACGTGGCCGTTGTACCCAAGTCCTGAAAGGCCCATCGGGCTGAGACTGTACGCAGTACCTTCACGTGCAAATGAATAGAGATGATAAAGTGCGAAGCGTACATCTTTCTGTGCCTGGAGATCGCCGGTGATGACGATGTCGCTCTTCCATAATTTTTCCCATTCGGCAACGTGACGATCGAGTAGTCGTTTTGTTCCTTCGAGCGCTGCGAATATCGTAAGACGTTCGGCTTCGTTGAGCGGGTCCTGGTAATGTTCGGTAGAGGTTGCTGAAGCAACAACAGTAAAAGAATAGGTCTCCCCTGCTTTCATGTTCTTGTTGAATTTCAACAAGTGCATGTTGTAGTCCCAGTCTTCATGAATGAGTGTGGGTGCACTGCCGTGTGGTTCGGGCAAGATGATGCTGTTGCTGGCAGCGAGTATGTGTTTACCTGAAGGGCTTTTACCTACTGATGTCATTAGAGGGATCTTCACATGAGGCCTGTCGATCTCGGCATACGTGTTTCGAACGTCGACCAGATGATTCGGGGCTTCGATCACACTCATCGGTGTAATGCGAACATCCTTCTTCGCAGTGATCTCTACGATCGACATTGCTGTGTACGGCAGGTGTCGAAGTGACATCATAGAATGGCGAACTGATATCTTATCGCCGACATCGAATGTCGTAACGAGGATAGCTCGCTTCATGTCGAGCGATTGCTGATAGTTGGAAATATCTTTCTGACCAATGCGACGTCCGTCAACTTCAAGATTCATATTCACGTGGTTGAATGTCTTCAGGATGTTAGACACGCGGCCACGCTGGTAGTAGTCATACACCCCGTTCAAAACAACGTCGCGAACTTTCATGGGTTCGGGTGATGAAACGAGTCCGACCATACCATTGGCAACCGTTACGCCGAAGTAGTTGTTCGGGTCGATGTTCCTGGCGTCGATGGTCCATTCGGGAGCTTGCTGCGCATAAGCGAGATTGGTGGCAATCACAAGCGCAATGAGGGTGAGCTTCTTCATTTTACTCTCTTTTTAAATACGATGAGTGAATCGTTGTTTCTTCCTACAAGATAAATGAGTTCTTTCTTAGTATTCAGTAATGTTTGAATATCCCGGCCTTCGCCTTTGACAATAAATCCGGACTGGTTAGGTGAAAGGGCCTGGAAGCCTCCTTTACCATTTCCCTTTAGTACCACTCCCAGGCCGTTGTCGGCCCGCCACAAGTGAGAGGGAACGGCGCCAAGATTTCCTGCGAGCAGTACATCCTTGTTCCCATCGTCGTCGACGTCTGAAATATTGATCGCGAATACCGGGAAGAATTGTGCTTCGGCCGGCAGGTACGACCACTTGAATTTTCCAGTGCCCAGATTTTCAATATACACAGAGTGCATTTCGCCCGCGGTGCGATGAAACACCTGTTTGCCGCTTACGATCTGTTCAATTCTCGCGTTCGCATATTCGTTGTAGGTCGGGTATCTTTTTTCCAACGCAGGTATTTGTTTCAGCAGCACGTCACGCGGTGGCAGTGGCGACATAATCGCTTCGAGGCTTCCATTGTTGTCGAGATCCGACACAAACAGTTCGGCAGTCTGTATCCTTTGGTTTGTCCCGAAATTTCCTGCGACGATGTCTGCATCGCCATCGTTGTCCATGTCGGCGCTCGCAAGAGAAGTCCACCAACCATTGGGAATGCTGTCGAGGCCGTTGCCGTTCTGGCGTTTCAACACGCCGGCTTCGTTGCTCCACACCTGTAGGTTGGTCCAGTCGCCGGCAGTAATGAGTTCGGGAAACTTGTCGTTGTTGATGTCGATCCATACGGCAGCCTGGATCATTTCGCCAACGTTACGTCTTTCGAAGAACGATGCCGCGCTGCCAGTGAATACGCCTTTACCATCGTTGGTCAGGATGAAGCTGTCGCTGTCGAAACCATAACGACCGGTGATCACGCCGCCGGCAACAAACACATCGAGATCGCCGTCGTTGTCGACGTCGGCAGGTGCAATGCAGGGGGCATTGACGTAGATCTTTGGTAAGTTCTTGTCTGTCTTTGTGAATGTGCCACGGCCGTTGTTGAGGTACAGTCGCAACATGGTTCGCTTATCAAGAAACTCTTCGCCGCCGCTGCTGATCATGAGGTCTGCGTCTTTATCGCCGTCCACGTCAAACAGGGCGGCGGCGATCTCTTCATTCTTCTTGTCGTCTTCGAAGGCCGGCTGAGGGACGGCTACGAACTTGCCAGCGCGGGTTTGCACGAACACGGAGCCAGGTTGGCCTTGCCCGCCACAAACATAAACATCATCGAGCTTATCGCCATTGATGTCGGCGACAACGATCCGGGGGCCGCGATTGGAACTGGCGTGAGGGATGAGGGGTTGTTTGTCGAGGGTGTTGAAGGGGTTTTCGAGGTGTTTGAACGTGAACAATTCAACTTGTTCGAGAAGCGGCGATTGCGGTTGATCGTAACGCCAAACGCCACCAGCATTCTCTTCTTTTAAGTTTAAGAGTTGATTCGCTTCAACATCGAGAAGCTTTTGGTATTTGCCGCCGGGCCAGATCACAATAAGTGAATCGATCTTTTTGTTCCTGCCCAACCCGATGTTTATAACCGGGTCGACGGAAGATAACCAACCACGTACGGGTTGTTGTTCGCGGCTGTGAAGCTTGCCGCCGGCATAGGCTTTTATCTTTGCGCCGATACCGAAGGTATTCTTCAAAGCGCCAGATAACTTCAGATTGATATAGCTGGTCGAGTCATGGTCTGCATTATTACGAAGAATAAAAGCTTCGGCGTTGATGTTGTTAACGACGAGGTCAAGGTCACCATCGTTGTCCAGGTCGCTGTACGCTGCACCATTGGAGAAACCGGCAGGTGTTCCGAGCTGTTGGGAGATGTCGTCGAATTTCAGGGAGCCTGTGTTACGGAATAATTTGTTGGGTAGTGGTGCCGGTGGCAAGGAGGCGATTCTCTCTTCAATAGTTGGTTCTGCAGACGCAGGCTTATTCCCAAGGTCATTTCTCCTCCCGGGGGTTCCCGTTGAAATGAACAGATCCTGGTTACCGTCGAGATCAAAATCAAAAAACAATGGTGCCCAGCTTATGTCCGTGGCGGCGACGCCGGCAAATGCAGCTGCGTCAATAAAATGCATACTCCCTTTACCACCTTGATTCAGAAACAATGTATTTGGCAAGCCTGGAACTGTTATTCTGATAATACGCTCATCGGATGAAAATTCGTCTGCAGTCGCAATGTCATTCAATCCATCTTCATTGACATCAGCAACGTCGACCCCGGTAGTTGCTGATGGGTCGTAGGGCTGCCTGAGTGAATTTGCGAGCCGAAATTTACCAGCGCCGTATCCGAGATTAACGTAGCCGATACTGTACAGATCCTCAACTCTATATATATCCTGGTAACCATCGTTATTAAAATCTGAAATGGCGACGTTCGTTCCAGAAGCACCGCTATTAAATATTATGCCTGTTGAATCTGAAAGATCAGTGAAATGAACATTTCCGTTCACCTCGTCATTGCGAAACAACCGGCCGGCATCGCCGCCAAGAAGATATCCATCGAGATCACCGTCATTGTCGAAGTCAAAAAAGGTTGTTTGTACTACAGCACCGTTGAATGCCAAACCAAACTCCTCTGTTCTATCTGAAAAAGTTAGATTTCCATTATTGATGTAGAGTTGTGTCCTTCCCTGGAAGTCTCCATGCGTTCCTGCCGTACACAGAAAAATATCCAGGAACCCATCGCCATTTACATCGGCCATCGTTACACCCGTCTTCCAATTCCCGCTACCACCCACCCCGGCTTTGGTGGTGATGTCTTCAAACTCAAGATCTCCTTTGTTCAAATACAGAACGTTCTGCCATTGATTGGATACAAAATAGATATCAGTGAGTCCGTCGTTGTTGATATCGCCAAGCGCAACACCGGCACCATTATAATAATCGCTGTATTTGATTATGTTAAAGTATTCGGAGTCGGAAAGGATGTTAGAAAATTTTACGTTCGTCTCCGAGGACGGCATCGAAGTAAACAGTCCATTTACCCCTTCTGCAGTATTTCTTACTTCCCCTTCTTTACACGAAAAAAGAGAGATAAGTATAAAAAAATATAATCCAACCCTCTTCACTTGAAATACAAAACACTATCGTTATTCCTCGCCACTATGTACACCGTTTCGCCCTTCGCGTTCTTCGCCATCTTGATATCTCTCCCCTGCCCTTTCACCACAAACCCCGACGATATCGGCAACGACGTAAAGCCACCCTTCCCATCACCCTTCAATATTAGCCCGTAACTTCCATCGAAGCGGCCAATGTCTGGTTGCACCGCATCTATGTTTCCCACCAGCAACAGATCTTTATTGCCATCACTGTCCACATCATTCGCAAGGATCGAAAACACCGACGAGTATTGCGCCTCTTTCGGCAATCGTTTCATCGCGAATTTCTTATTCTCAATATTCTCCAGGTACATCGACCCAAGTTCGTTCGCAACCTTGTGTAACGCCTGACGCTCGAGTGGAATGATGTCCGTCAACGTCACCTTGCCATAGTCTGAGTACTTCAAAAACTTTCGTTTCAACGGCGGCACCTGCTTCACCAACAAATCTCTGGAAATAAAAGGATGTTTCACCCCGCCATTGTAATAAGTAACAATTTGATCAAGACTGAAATTGAAATCTATGTCGCCCACATACAGTTCGACAGGATTTGCGACACTCGCGTGCAATCTCGAATTAAGCCCCATGTTACCTGCTACCAGGTCTACATCGCCATCCTGATCGAAGTCTGCTGCCGCAATCGTCTTCCACAACCCGTAAGATGTCGCCAGGCCGTAGTCTAAAGTCTGGTCGGCGAGCGCCTTCCCATTATTGATAAATATCTTCACCGGCATCCATTCGCCCACCATCACCAGGTCGGGTTTCTTGTCGCCATTCAGGTCCGTCCATGCTGCATCGGTCACCATACCCGGGATACGATCGCTGATCCACTTCTGTGTCTGATCTTCAAACTTGCCGCGGCCATCGTTGATCAAAACAAAACTTTGTGGGTCCATTCCATAAAACTTCGACATCACCAATCCACCAACAAAAAGATCCTGGTCGCCGTCGGAGTCGACATCCGTGGCGACCACACACGACACGTTCGCATATATCAGTGGAATCGCTTTTTCATCTCTCCGGAATTGTCCCCTGCCGTTGTTGAGGTACACTTTGGGTATCAACCGCCTGTCGGGTTGTTCGAACTCCTGGCCCCCACCTGCAATCACAAGGTCGAGCGAGCCGTCGCCGTTTACATCAACCACTTCCGCGGCAGTATCTTCACTGCTGCCTTCAAACCCGGGCTGCTGACTTACTGTGAATGATCCATCGCGTGCCTGGAAATACACAGCGCCGCTTTGTCCCGCAGCACCGCCAATAAAATAGTCATCCAGTTTATCACCGTTGAAATCACCAACAGCCATGCAGGGACCTTGTGTAGACAGGCTGTACATCAACAAAAACTCACGTTCGAACGGATTAAAAGTGTTCTCGTGATGCACGAAGTCCTTCGATGGGATGTGCGTCAGAATTTTATTAACCTTATTCGTGTAGCTCCATGTGCCCGCAGCTTCCGACTGCCTGAGAGTGAGTTGCTGATTTACTTTTACGTTCCTCATCACCTGGAACTTCCTATCGGGCCAAACAACGGTAACCGAATCAACCACATCAATGTTCCCGACACCTGCATGCAACACAGGTTCCGTCGACGACTCCCATCCACGCGCAGGCTGTTGTTCCAGGTACACCGAGTGTCCATGGAAGCTCACAACTACCTTCGCCCCCACTCCGAAGGTGTTCGGTGCGTTACCCGCAAGATTGAATCTTATAAACTTTGCTGTATCGACGGCAGAATTGTTCCTCCATACTACTGCGTTATCGTTGAGAGTGTTCACCACTATGTCCTGGTCACCGTCGTTGTCGAGGTCTGCTGCAATTGCTCCATTAGAAATATCAGGACGCGCATCCATCCATTTGTTCGTCATGTCCACGAAGGTCATGTCCGTCCCGGATGCATTCATGAAGATCATATCGGGTACGGTACCTGGAGGCATCTTCGAAGCCAGTGTTTCGTCAGACACAATCTTCTGTGCCGAGTCGCTCGACAGGTAATTTATATAATCCAGGTCGTTCGGTCTGCGCAAGATGCCATTCGTGATGAACATATCTTTAAGACCATCGTTATTGAAGTCGGTAACAACCGGCGCCCAACTCCAGTCGGTGGCATCAACTCCTGCATAGGGTGCTACATCAGTAAACAGCAAGTTTCCATCTGCATCAATACCATTGCTGATCTGCATAGCATTGCGTGGAAACTGGTAATGATAACCGAACCCCAGTTTGAACCTGAAGATGTCGTAGTTATCTTCCTGTTGCGTGGTCTTGATGATCCTCTCGTCGCGGGGACGCATGTCGAGCGTTACGAGGTCGGTCCATCCATCTTCATTGATGTCTACAGCAGACGAGCCCATAGAGAACCGGCTCGTATGTGGCACCGAAGTTTCAATCACCTGTCGAAACGTTCCATCCTGGTTGTTGATGTACATGTAATCGGTTTCATGAAAATCGTTCGAAACATAAATATCCTGCCATCCATCGTTGTTAAGGTCTGAAACCGCCACAGCCAGTCCATAACCTATCTGGCTGTTCAATATACCGGCCTGCAGCGTTACATCCGTGAAGTGTGTTTTACCTTCCGGAACGAGCTCATTTCGATACAATCGATCTCCCGCTATCGAATCGTGCTTGAAACGCAGTGATTTATCGCCCAACGACCTTGTGGAGTGAACGCTATGATTGACGAGATACATGTCGAGATCACCGTCGTTGTCGTAATCAAAAAAAGACGCGTGGGTAGAGAGTCCTTCAAAGGCGAGTCCGTATTCTTCGGTGCGATCGTCGAAGGTCAGGTCGCCATTGTTGATCAAGAGCTGAGAACGCCCATCAAACTTTTTGTAGTTACCGACACCGGCAACGAAAATGTCAAGCCAACCATCACCATTCACATCCGCCATCGTTACACCAGTCTTCCAGCCATCCACACCTTCGGTGTCGGAACTTGATGTAATGTCTTCGAACTTCAGGCCACCCTTGTTAAGGAATAATTTATTTGATCCCTGGTTGGATGAAAAATAAAGATCACAAAGCCCATCGTTGTTGATATCGCCGGCAGCCACGCCGGCACCATTGTAATAATACAGATACTCGATGATATTGAAATCATCCGTGTCTTTAAGGTCGTTTCGGAAATCGACTGCTGATTCGAGCCGGGTAAAAAGTTTGGCGGGCTTTTGTTGCTCTGTCTTTTGTTCGTCGGTTTTACAGGAGGCACCTGCAATTAGTACAATGACGCATAGGCCCGCCGCTCTCACTTCTTGCTGCTTAATGTCACAACGGGTGAATTGCTTCTCGCTACAACGATCACTTTCTGACCGCCAACATTAACAGTTGTGATATCGCGAATTTCTCCATCGATCTTCCAGCCAAGTGACGCAGGTTGCGCCATGAAGTTGCCTTTGCCATCCCCTGCCAGGAATGTTCCAAAGCTTGCATCGTAACGACCAAGCTCTGGCTTCACACGATACTGGTTCCCGCCAAGCAGAAGGTCTCTATTTCCATCGTTATTAAAATCACCTACCTGTATCCCATATACCGGCGACAATTGCGCTTCCAAAGGAAGGGAAGTCAGCGACAAACCAGTTCCCTGCTTATTCCACAGTATGCTTGTTTGCAGATAATATGCCTCCAGTTTGGTAGCATTCTTCAACTGCTCAGGGGTAAAAATGTTCTCGATCGTCTGATCCTCGTACGATTCATACTTGAGATACTTCTTTTTCAGGAAAGGCATTTGCGAGATCAGGTCGTGACGAAGCGCAAGTGGATAGCTCTTCTCGCCATTGAACGTACACACGATCTGTTCCATCGTGCCATTCTGATCGAAGTCGTTGATATACATGCATACCGGCTTTTGCATCGAAGCACGAACACGGGAATTCAAACCGTGATTGCCCAGGACAAAGTCGTCATATCCATCGCCGTCGAGGTCCGACACTTGTATGCGGTTCCACCATCCGTTTGTTTTTTCCAAACCAAATTCCTCGGTGAGGTCATCAAACTTGCCATTGTTGTTTACAAATATCTTCACAGGCATGTATTCGCCGACAACCACGAGGTCGAGATCGCGGTCGTGGTCGATATCGTTCCACGCAGCATCGGTGATCATACCAACACCAATCAACGCAGGTGCGATATCTTTCGTAACATCCTTAAGGACACCATTGTCTGAACGAAGAATATATCCCCTGCAAGGCAATCCGTACGCAAACGGCCTCAGTCGCTCGCCAACGAAGAGATCGGTATCGCCATCACCATCGTAGTCACCACCCTTCACGGTCGAGTTACTCTCATACTTCGAGCTCATCACCATCGAAGGCGATTTGGTGAAGTTTCCCTTCCCGTCGTTTATATATAGGCGATCCGCAAGAGCAGACGATGTGCTGGGAAGCTCGTTACCACCGCTGCACACGTAGAGATCCATGTCGCCGTCTTTGTCCACATCGAGGAACTCGCTGCCCATGTCTTCCGACGTTTCATCCGTGGCAAAAACTTTCTCATTCGATTTTATAAACTTCCCGGATCTCTCCTGGATGAATAATGCACGGGGCGAGCCTTTGGCGCCGCCGATGTAGATATCTTCAAGCCCATCTCCATTCACGTCTGCCTTCGACATACGCGGACCTTCGTTGCTAAGCATGTGGAAGATCAAACGATCGCGATCGAAATCAACAAACTGTGCTTCTTTGTGAGTGTAGTCGATGAGATCAGGGATGGGTGTAAAAATAGGGGCCGCAACGGCTTCGTGGTATTCACGTGGCTTCTCGCTGTCCCGGGTCATGTCGAGATTGATAATCTGGTTCGTGGAAACATCTGTCATACGGTACTCGGTGCCATCCGGCCACTGCACAAGAACTTCATCTACCGACTCACGTGCACCAAGACCAAAGTTGGGACGCGGGTCTACCGACGATTCAAAGCCACGAATGGGCATCTGCTCACCGTAGAAAGTCTGTCCTTTGTCTTTAATAGTTATTCGCGTACCAAACGCGCCGGTGTTGCCGCGCGGGCCCTTTAGAATGAATTTCAAATATTTCGCAGTCGACTCATCCGTATTGTTGCGATAGATCGAAGCAAGTGAATTAACGTTGTTGATCACGATATCGAGGTCACCGTCGTTGTCTAGATCGCCATACGCAGCTCCGTTCGAAAAGTCAGGTTCGTTCAATCCCCACTCCTTCGAAACTTCATTGAACTGTATACCATGTTTGTTGTGGAAGGCCTGGTTAGGAACTGCATTCGATGGTATCAGCTCCACCAGTTTCTTATAATCTACTTTTCCACCAGCAACGATCGAACGAACCACCTCTTCGTTAGAGATGTACTGCAAATAATCCTGGTTGGTAAGATCCTGGTAGATACCATTGGATACAAATATGTCGCGCCACCCATCGTTGTCCATATCGAACATCAATGCAGCCCAACTCCAATCGGTAGCCTCTACTCCTGCTAACCGGCCGATCTCGCTGAATGTTCCATCACCATTATTGAGCTGTAGCATGTTGCGAGTAAACTGGTGATAGTAGCCATTCTGAACACTGAAGTTGTACCGATCCCAACTCTCGAAAGTTGTCACGGTCTTTAATCTCTTATTCTGCCACGGCAGCATCTCCGTCACGAAAATATCCGGGTTGCCGTCGTTATTAATGTCAGCAAGGTCGGCTCCCATCGAAGCACCGCTGACCGACTTCATCTGCTCCGTGAGGCTTTCTTTGAACGTGCCGTCGTGGTTATTAATATAGAGATAGTCGCGCTCGAAGAAATCGTTCGACACGTAGATATCCTGCCACCCATCGTGGTCCACATCGCCAACCGTAACGCCCAGGCCGAAACCTATCACGCTGCCATAAATACCCGCGTGTTCACTCACATCTTTAAAATGTCCGTTGTCGTTCCTCAGAAGTTTATCGCCGCCGAGTGAGTCGCGTTTGGGACGTTCGTTCTTCGTGAGATTGAAACTACCAATTGCGGTATAAGAATTATTGAGTATGTAAAGGTCGAGGTCGTTGTCTTTATCGTAGTCGAAGAACGCGGCATGTGTTGTGAAGCCGCGGTCGGCCACGCCATACTCTGCGGCTTTTTCGGAGAACGTCAGGTCGCCGTTATTTATAAAGAGTTCATTCTCCTTACCTGCACCTTTAATGTCGCCCGAATTTGCAACGTAAATGTCCAGCCATCCATCTCCATTTACATCGGCAAGGCTCACGCCAGTCGACCAAGCCTTTGTTCCGGCAACGCCCGACTTTCCGGTGATGTCTTCGAATTTAAAGTCGCCCTTATTGAGATAAAGTTTATTCGGTCCCTGGTTCGAGGTGAAATAGATATCGATCAGTCCGTCGTTGTTCACATCGCCGAGACCCACGCCACCACCGTTGTAGAAATTCCGGTAGGTATAG